>JAGUZM010000530.1 GCA_020060805.1 Deltaproteobacteria bacterium
CGCGCCACTGCAGGGGAGACGCCGTCCCCGTAAAAGAACTTTTGCTCCCCCTCTCGTTCGATAAGAGCGGAATTGAGGATCGTGATGGGAGGGTGAATGACGGGATTGGCGTTGTTCAATCCTGCTTCCAGGACGGTCGCACCCCGTTGCAAGCCCGGGTAGAGGGCTTCAAGTTCAGGCCCCACTCGCTCCACCTCCCCTGCCGGAAGAGCACCGTAAAGGACGCGGTTCACCTTGACCGGAATATGGACGGTGGCCCCTCGGGCCCGGCAACCATAGGTTAATGTCGCCAGCTCGACCAGGGTGGGGAGTTTTTTGACCCCCGAGTCCCGAAACTTCTTTGCAAAGAGCAGGGCGCCCCCCGTGGAGCCGGGGTTGAGGATCACGAGGTGATGGGGCTGAACCAGGGGAGCCAGTTCCTGCGCTGTGCGGTCGTGGACAAGGGCCTGGGTGCAGACCATGATCGTATCCGCGCCGGACACGGCTTCCGCAAGATCGGTGGTCACCAGGTCGAGGCGAACCTCTCCGGCCACCGCCCCGGTGGCTGTCAAGATGGGATCCTCGATGATCCCCTCGACATTGCCCTTGAACTGGGGAAATTCGAAGAGGCGGACCCGTTTGCCCTGGAGGCTGAGATCAACTGCGCTCGCTTTCCCCCCGTTCCCGGCGCCTATCACGGCGATGGTATCAATCATCATAATCTCCCTCCCATGCTTTGAATACCCGGCTTGTGTCGTTTCCTCCCGAATGCCGCCGACAGCATTTGCGACAATCCCAGGAACTTCCTCCCTGATGAGAGCCCGGTTACGCTGCGGCTCATGGCCAATCGGCTGTCTCCTAGTGGGTCAGGATTTTGCTCAGGAACAGCTTTGCCCGCTCGGTCGCGGGGTTTTTGAAGAAGTCATTGGGAGGAGCCACTTCGACGATCTGCCCTTCGTCCATGAAGACGACCCGGTTGGCCACTTCCCGGGCAAACCCCATCTCATGGGTGACCACCATCATGGTCATGCCTTCCTTGGCCAGGGCACGCATGACGTCGAGCACCTCATTGATCATTTCCGGGTCCAGAGCAGAGGTGGGTTCATCGAAGAGCATAATTTTGGGCCGCATGCAGAGTCCCCGGGCAATCGCCACCCGCTGCTGCTGTCCCCCGGACAGCTGGGCCGGGTGGGCATCCGCCTTGTTGCCCAGGCCGACCCGTTCCAGAATCTCCCTGCCCAGTTTTTCGGCTTCGTTCTTCTTCATCTTCCGCACCTTGATCGGAGCGATGGTGACGTTTCCCAGGGCCGTCATGTGGGGATAAAGGTTGAATTGCTGGAACACGAAGCCGATCTCGGCCCTTATTCTGGTCATATTCGTCTTTTTGTCATGGACTTTCATGTTGTCCACGACGAGCTCGCCTTGTTGGATGGGTTCCAGCCGGTTGATGCAGCGAATGAGCGTGCTCTTTCCTGAGCCGCTCGGCCCGCATACCACAACCACTTCCCCTGCTTCGACGTTCAGGTTAATGTCCTTCAAGACTTGAAGGTCACCAAACCACTTGTTGACATTCGAAAACCGGATCATGATTGCGCTCCCCTACAGCCTGGTTGTCACCACGGTCATCCGCTTCTCCATCGTGTTGGAAAGCCGGATGAGCGGATAGCAGATCACGAAATAGAGGATTCCCACCAGCCCGAACACCATGATCCCTTCAGGGATCCGCTGCACGGTCAGCCAGCCGGCCCTGGTCACATCCGTGACGCCTATGGCCGACACCACGGAGGAGTCTTTGATGAGCAGCACATACTGCCCCACCAGAGGCGGCAGGATGATGCGCATGGCTTGAGGCAGAACGATGTACCTGAGCTGGTGATAGGACGAAAGGCCGGAGGCCGTAGCCGCTTCCCTTTGGCCTGAAGGGATCGCCAGAATCCCCCCCGCCACGATTTCGCAGATGAAGCAGGCGGAGAGGTTCGTGAGGGCGATCACCGCCGCGGGAAAAGCTTCGAGCTGGATCCCTGCCTCGGGGAGGATGAAAAAAACGATGAAGATCTGAACCAGGAAAGGCGTACCGCGAATGAGATCCACCCATCCGCCGATGATTCGCTTCAACACCCTTCCCTTGCCCGCGCGGATGATTCCCCACGCAAAGCCGATGACGGTCCCGGCGACCAGGCTCGACCCGGAGACAGCCACAGTCATCCAGAGCCCCTTCAAGAAGAAGGGAATGCTCTGCACCAGTTGCTCGAAATAAAAACCCCACATGTCTTTCTTAAATCCCTTCTTTAGGCCTCCCGAAAAATGAGGCGTTTCTGCGACCAGTTGGAGAATGTCTTAAGAATGTAATAGATGATCAGGTAGAAGACCGCCGTGGTCAAGAAGCCCTCAGCCGGCATGAACCGCTCTGAGGTCAAGATCTGTCCCGCCCTGGTCAATTCGACGATCGAAATCAGGGACAGAAGGGCGGAGTCCTTGACGAGCACGATGGCCTGGCCCAGCATGGGCGGGATGGACACCCCCAGGGCCTGGGGAAGCACGATGTAGCGCATGCGCTGAAAGTAGTTGAGCCCCGAGGAAACGGCGGCTTCAATCTGGCCGTGCGAGATGGACTGGATCCCGGCCCGGATGATTTCAGCCATATAGGCGCCGCTGTTCAGCGTGAGGGCGAGCACCCCCGTGGCCTCTTCCGGCAGGCGAATGCCCAGTGAAGGCAGGCCGAAGTAGAAGAAATAGAGCTGGGCGAGCAACGGGGTCGAACGGATGCTCTCGATGAAGACGCCTGCCGCCGTCGACACGATTCGCGACTCGCTGAGGCGCATGGAGCAGGCAACGACCCCCACCACCAGGGCGCCCACCAGCCCCCCGCCCGAGAGCCAGAGGGTCGCAAAAAAGCATTTCCAGTAGAGGGGCAGGTATTCGACGATGACTCTGAAATTGAAAGTCTCGAGCACGATCTTGGCCTTTCCGTCTTGATCCTTTGTCGGAAATCCCGGCAAAGGACTGAGTCGGGAGTGACTGTAAGGATGAGGGGGCGGGCTCTACGCGTCCGAGGCGGACTGTGTCCACCCCCACATCCCAGAAAGGCTCCGAGAAGGGTTTCCTCGGGAACCTCCCCTGCGATCAATGGTCCTTTTTCCAGTCCATGGTGTTAACCCAGTAGTTGAGGTTCTGCTCCATTCTTCCGTCGAGGCTGATGTGAAGGAAGAATAGATTCATCCACTCGAGCAGGTCCATGGAGTCGTAGCGCACGGCAAAGGACAGAGGCGACTTGGAAAGCATCCCCTCAAGGATCCTGACGCTGTTCGGCGGAAAGCTCGCCATCTGCCCGGTCACCGCTGAATTGTCGTTGACGCCGATTTCCGCGTGTCCTTTGAGAACCGCATCAATCAGCAGGGGGCCGCCCCCTTTGTAGGATTTGAGCTCCCCCTGGGGGAAGGCTTTCTTCGCGTCGTTTTCGCCCGTGGAACCCAGCAGGACGGCGATGGTGACGCCCTTTTTCCTGCAGTCTTCGATCGTCTTGAACGGGCTGTCCGCCTTCGTGAACACCACGCTGCCCGTGTACATGAAGGGGTCGGAGAAGGCGATTTTCATCGCTCTTTTGAGGGTCGGCGTCATGTCAGCGGCCAGAACATCCGCTTTCTTTGAAAGCAGGGCCGGGATGAGGCCGTCCCAGTCATAGTTCAGGAAGTTGACCTTGACCCCCATCTCAGCGGCCATGAGCTTGCAGAGCTCGATCGAGCTGCCCGTCCGGTTCCCGTTCTTGTCGATGAAGCTGAACGGAGGGCCCTGGGTCTGGCATGCCACGCGGAGTTCTCCCCTCTGGGCGATGTCTTCCAGGGTTCCTGCGCTGACCGCCCCGCTCAATCCGAGCACAAACAGGGTCGCTACCACCACACTCAACCATTTCCGATTTTTCATTTTCCTTACCTCCTCCCGTTGATGGTTCTCGATACGTTCAGTGCTTCGCCAAAACCTTGCCTATCCTCTCCAGCGCCCAGTCGATCTCTTCCTTCGTGATGATGAGGGGCGGAGCAAAGCGGATGATGTGATCATGGGTTTCCTTGCAAAGGATCCCTAAACCCATCAGTTTCTCGCAGTAACCACGGGCCCCTCCCGCTTCCGGAAAGAGCTCCACGCCGATCATCAGACCCCTCCCGCGCACTTCCTTGATGAGAGGACTCCTGACTTTTTTCAGCTCCTCCAGGAAATAGGCTCCCATGGCAGCGGAATTATCGATCATCCCCTCTTCGATGAGCACTCTGAGAGCGGTTCTCGCCACAGCACAGGCGAGGGGATTCCCTCCGAAGGTGCTGCCGTGTTCTCCCGGTCGAAGCACACCCAGGACTTCCGTGTTGGACAGGACTGCGGATACAGGGTAAAAGCCGCCGGAAAGGGCTTTGCCGATCAGGCTGATGTCCGCCTCGATCCCCTCGTGCTGCTCCGCCAGGAGCTTGCCGGTACGGCCCAGGCCGGTCTGGATCTCGTCCAGGATAAGGACCACCTGGTTCTTCTCGCAGATGGATTTAACTTTTCTCAGGTATCCATCGGGCGGGATGATGATCCCCGCCTCTCCTTGAACCGGTTCCACGAGGAAGCCCGCCGTATTCGGTGTGATGGCTGATTCCAGGGCTTCGGCATCGCCGAAGGGGATGATATTGAACCCGGGCGTGAACGGGCCGAAACCCTCGCGGTAGAGCTCTTCCGTGCTGAATCCCACCAGGGTGATGGTGCGGCCGTGAAAGTTGTTCTCGCAGGCAATGATCTCGGCTTGATCCTTGGGCACCCCCTTCACCTTGTAGGCCCACTTCCGCACCGCCTTGATCACGGTTTCCACGGCCTCGGCGCCGCTGTTCATGGGGAGGACCTTGTGGGAGTTGGTGAGTTTACACAGCTCCTCGTAGAGGAGGCCCAGCTGATCGTTTCGAAAGGCCCGGGAGGTCAAGGTGAGCTTCTGACACTGTTCGATCATGGTTTGCATGATTTTGGGATGACAGTGTCCCTGATTCACCGCCGAGTAAGAGGCGAGGCAGTCGAGATATTTTTTCCCCTCCACATCCCAGACCCACACGCCCTGCCCCCTGCTCAAAACCACGTCGAGGGGCTTGTAGTTGTGGGCGCCGTATTTCTCTTCCAGCTCTATGTATTGTCGGGTCTCCACGCCTGCCTCACTTGAATTTCATCAGTCAGGTATCGCGTGATTCCTGGGTCGTCAAAACGCGATTCTTCCATGCCGCCCGCTCACCACTCTTTCATCCCTTGTGGCATCGATACCCACTTTTTCGTCGGCCTTGTGACAACAAAGGTTTCCGATTGGACTATCTTGCCCACACGGGGGATGATATTGGTGATGAGCGCGTGCAGTTCCGCGATGCCACCCGCAACCACCACCTCGGCAAAGATGTCGTACCGTCCCGTGACGACGCCGGCCCAAATGACCTGATCGATCCGTGCCAGGTTCTGCAGCACTTCGTCGAGCTTGCCGAAAGACTGCACCTTCATCGCAACGAGGGCGGAAATCAGTTCGGGATGATTCTGGGTGTTTATGCTTCCGGCAATCCTGAGGAGTCCTGACTTGATCAACCGCTTGATTCTGGTGCGCACCGTCGGTGTCGTAACGGAAAGCCGCTTCGCCAGATCCGCCACGGGTGTTTGCCCGTCCTTGCAGAGAAGACGAATCAGCTCTTTGTCGAGCGTGTCGAGTTCCTCAGTCAAAGGGTCTCCTTGTTTTCTATTTTGAAAATTTTCTAACGGAGGAATATGAATAAAGAAAAATAATTATTGGTCTTTTTTCATCTACTTTTGTACTTTGGAAAATTGTTTGGCTAAGCGTTAGCAATAAAGAAAGCTCGTGTCAACATAATTCTTCCGTTGTTTTTCTGGCAGGGAGCCCTGACGGGGAAGCGTCCTGGGGTCACAAAAGGATCAACCCGCGCGCCAATGCGACCCTGGCCGAGCCCTTTTTATCAAAGGTGGCTTCAACGCCCTGCGCAGATAGACGTGAATGGTTCCATCAGACTTGAGGAAAAAGCAGGACCGGGCTCCCGGGGAAGGGAATTCGCCCGCATGTCACCTCAGGTCGGCTCCTTCTTGATCTTCGAGAATCCGGGAATGAGCGTCTGGGTGCTCACCACGCCGGGCACCTGTCTTACCTGGTTGTGAACGAATTGACCGATCATTTCCGCATCCGAGGTGAGCAAGTCACGGGTGAGGACGATCTTGGCGATGATGTCGAATTCGCCGTGGACCGAGTGGATCTCCCGCACCTCTTCGAGCTCGTAGAGTTCGTCAATGATCTTGTAATCCCTTTTCGCCGCAACGTTCATCAGGACAAACGCCGTGACCTCCCGCTTCATTTCCGGGTATTCCTTGTCTTTCTTGCCGGACATCTTTTTTCGAAACGCCTCCATGTCTTTGGGAATGGACCGGTCGATGCCGATCCCGTATTTGCGGGTCAACCCCTTCTCCCACTGGTGCCAGGAAATGTACACGTAAAGGTCGGCCAGGGTTCGGTCGGGAAATGCCTGGATGAGGTTCCCTTTTCTAATCGCTGCCACCAGGGGCAAGTAAATGGTCTTGTACCAGTCCATGGCAGCATCCTGGAAGGAAACAGGCGATCCCGTCTCCTCCTCCAGAAAGCTCCGGTGTTTGACGATCTGTCGTTCGAGCTGGGCGTATCGTCCCAATTCGGTAAGCTCTATAAGCTCCGGGAGTTTCGCTTTCTCGTTGAAATCTCCCCTTTCGCGGTAGAGCATATTTTCCAGGGTGTCGTCCCCCGGAATGACCTGGACGATTCTGGCTTCGATATCTCCGTACCCGAATTCTTTGGCCGCCGAAACCCGGTGATGCCCGTCGAGAACGTAGTACTCATCCTTGAACTGGTAGAGTTCCACGGGAGAAAGGGGCTTTCCTTCCCTCATCATCTTCTTGACAATATCGAGCCTTTTGTGGGGCAGGTGGTCCTTCAGCCGGAAGGTGCTGTCAAAATCATGGTACCGACCCACGCTCCCGACAATCTTATCCAGGCGGACCGGCCGGGTGCCCAGGTCCCTGGTGTCGAAGGCCTCATGCTCTTCCAGGTTTTCCCTGAAGGACTTGATCTCCTCGGGCTTTGAGCGGATCTTCCGATCGAGGACCTTACGGAGCCATCGGGTCAGCTTCGACGTCGAGGATGAAGTATCCATAGCTGTTGATCACCTTGGTCCGGTTCACGGTGGTGATGCGCTGAGACGGGTCCGCGAAAAGCGCATGGGTGTGTCCGTGGATGAAATACTTCGGCGAATACTTGTCGATGAGCCAGCGAAAACTCCGGAATCCCCTGTGACACTGGTCTTCTTCGTCGTGGATGTGACGGGGCGGCGCATGGGTTACGATGATGTCGAGCCCCTTGCCTATCCACAGCTTCGGGCGGAGCCCCCGAATGATGCGCTTCATCTCCCGCTCACTGTACTGCTGCGGCCCCCCGCTGTACCACCGCGACCCTTCGAGCCCGAGGAGCATGATCCCCTGAACCCGGACGAGTTTTGCGTGGAGGTCCGTGCACCCCAGGGGGGGCTTTGACTCGTAGCGGATATCGTGATTCCCCCTGACATAGAAGCAAGGGGCATGAAGCGCATCAACCAGGAAAGACAGGTATTCCGGCGGCAGGTCCCCGCAGGAAAGAACCAGGTCGATCCCGGCGAATCGCTTCGGGTCGAACTCAGCGAAAAGGACAGGTTCGACGCGATCTGAAACAGTGAGAATTTTCATCAGCCTATCATGGGTATCTCATATTCAATCAGATTATAAAGGTTAAAGGTCGAATGATAAAGCATGAAAAGCCCACCCGGTCTCACCGGGTGGGCCCTGGGTATGAATCGGACGAGCCGTGGGCGTCGGGTTCATGCGCGGTTGATGCGATAAACCTTACTTTCATCCCCATCATCATCCGATCTCCGATCACGGGGCAAACGCTCAATTATGAATTGACAAACCCTGCTCCCCGGCTCTATCTTGCCCCCATGCCGAGAAGAGCCCGCATAGACGCTCCCAACACCTTGCATCATATCATCCTGAGAGGCATCGAACGGAAAAAAATATTCCACGACGATGCTGACAGGGACTTGTTTCTTTTGCGATTCTCAGACCTCCTCCAGGAGGCCTCCGCCTCCTGCTATGCCTGGTCACTGCTCCCCGACAGGGTCCAGCTGCTTTTGAGGACCGGCACCGCGCCATTGGCCTCCCTTATGCTGAGGCTCCTCACAGGGTACGTGGTCAGCTTTAACCGGCGCCATCGCCGGCGGGGCCCCCTCTTCCGGAGTCGGTATAAATCTACCGTGTGCCAAGAAGAGCCCTATCTGCTGGAGCTTGTCCGATATATTCATCTCGCACCGCTTCGTTTCGGGGTGGTGCGTAACTTCACGGAACTCGGAAATTATCGGTACGGTGGTCACAGTTTTGTCCTCGGAAAGCGAAGGAACGACTGGCAGGACGTCCATCATGTGCTCAGTCTCTTCGGCGCGAGAAAAGCAAAAGCTCAACAAAACTACAGGGAATACGCGAAACAGGGTGCGAAGGAAGTTGAGGGGCCTGAGCTGAGTTGGGGCGGTCCGATTCGGAGCGCAGGCGCCTTCTCCGAATCCAGGGGACCAGGGAAAAACAAAAAGCCCCTTCACGGGGATGAGCGTATACTGGGTGACAGGGAGTTCGTGGCGCGGGTTCGCCTGAGCGCTGAGGAGCGATCGAGAAGAAGCCGGAAAACCAGATCCACGGACCACCGCTTGGACCAGCTCGGCAAGAAGGTTGCCTCTCTCATGAACGTGAGACCCAAGGATATCTATCAGCATCGAAAACACCCCGAGTCCGTGAGAGCGAGGAGCGTCTTTTGTTACTGGGCCGTGAAGGAATTCGGTGAGAGTGTCACCGCCCTCGCCGGAATACTAGGGATTTCCCAGCCCGGGGTCAGCATATCCGTTAAGCGAGGTGCGAAGATCGTTAAGGATCTGGGTCTCAGGCTCTCTGGGAAATGATGCTCCTTCACACCCATCCCCCGGTCGTGTTGCCTCGCAGACGGTTTATTGGTAGGCTTTTTGATCAATGACCGGGAGGCATCGACAGAAATGAAGCAGATACTTTTCAGGCTGATCTTGCGGGCATTGCTGTTTCCTGCGCTCTCAGGGTGCTGGTACGCGGTGGCGGCAGGTGCCGGGGCAGCCGTCGGCTACAAAGCAAAAGAGGAAGGATACGGTGTACAAGGCCCTGTGAAGAAAGAAAAATCCAAGACAAAGCAGGATAAGGACGACAATTAATCCCGACTTTTCATTCGCTCCTAACTTCCTTGTATTCTGGTAAGCTCCTCCAGGAAAACCCTAACTTCCTCCATCGTATTGTAGTGATAAAGCCCTATTCGAACCACCCCGCCTTGGCCCATGAGCCCAAGCCGTTCGATCGCCTCAACCGCGTAGAAGTGACCATCCCATACAAAGATATTTTCTCTGTCCAGGCTCTTAGCGACTTCCCTTGGGTGAAGGCCTTTTACCGTGAAAGAGAAAGTGGGAACCCTCTGATCCAGTTTCTCCTCCTGGGTTATGCCATAAACCTTCACCCCCGGAATTTTCATCAAACCTACAAGCAGGGCTTGCCCCAGGGTCTTCTCATACTCCCGAATGGCTGACATGCCCGCCTTGAGCTCCCTTCGCCTCCCCACACACGGGGAGTTCCTGCCATACTCGCCCCCAAATTGTTTACCCACCGACGCCAGGTAATCCACGGCCGCAGCCGCCCCGCATATGGCCTCAAAATTGTTCGTCCCGGTTTCGAATTTGTCCGGTGGCGCATCGCCGGCAGGCCTGACTTTCCGAGGAGGCAGGGCGTCCAAAAGCTCGTACCGTCCGTAGAGAACACCCAGATGAGGTCCGAAAAACTTGTAGGCTGAACAGGCCAGAAAGTCACACCCCAGTTCCTTGACGTCTATGGGCCCGTGAGGGGCATAGTGAACCGCATCGACATAAACCCAAGCGTCGAATGCGTGAGCCATGGAAATGATCGTTTGGACATCGTTGATGGTCCCAAGGGCATTGGAAGCATATCCCACAGCCACGACCTTGGTCCGCCTGTTGATCGCTCTTTCCATGTCATCCATGTTCAGGTTGCCCGTCCCAGGATCGAAGTCGACATATCTCACGGTGACACCCCTGGATTCGAGAGCAAGCCAAGGGGCGACGTTTCCGTCGTGGTCCAGCCGGGTGACGACGATTTCGTCCCCCGGCTTCAGCCGGGCACCTAGGGCTTCGCTGATTCTGAAGGTGAGGGTTGTCATGTTCGGCCCGAACACGATCTCTTCCGGTCTTGCGGCATTGAAGAAATCCGCCATGGCGGATCGCGCAGCATGAACCGCTTCATCTGTCCTGCGGCTGTACAGATAAGCCCCGCCATGATTGCTGTTTGCCGAGGCGAAATAGCGGTTCATCGCCTCGATGACGGAACGGTGCACCTGTGTCCCGCCCGGTCCATCGAAAAAAATGACTGGCTTTCCGTTCACGGATTCCATCAAGGCCGGAAACTCGGCTCGAATCTTGCGAACACCTTTTGCATCCAGCGCCACGCGTCTTCCTCCTTCTGACATCTCATCATTAATCGTCCACTTAGAACATGATAAAATGCTGGTAACGTTCAAACTTGTTTACGTCGGCTCTGAAAGAAGGCTGTCTTACAATGAGCCGCTGGGCCTGAGGGATGGTGCCTTTTCTGTACGTGACTGGCGGGAGGGCGCTGTCTTTTCACGACTTATCTGGGGGGGAAGCCCCGGCCCCGAGCGAAGGCGAGGGGAA
>JAGUZM010000349.1 GCA_020060805.1 Deltaproteobacteria bacterium
GTTCATCGCCGCGCCCATGGCCACGCCGGTGATCGCATTCTCGGCAATCGGGGTGTTGAGCACTCTTTCCTCGCCGAACTCCTTGACCAAACCCGCGGTTTGGCCGAAGGCCCCGACCCGCACGTCCTCACCCATCACAAAGACCTTCGGGTCTTTTCGCATTTCCTCAGCCATCGCCTCGTTGATCGCTTGCAGAAAACTGATCGTTCTGGCCATTATCTCACACCCCCTTCCGCATAAACGTCCTCGAAGAGGTCTTTGGCCGTTGGAGAGGGGGCAGCGAATCCTTCCTCAACCGCCTGATCCACCTCGGCACGGACCTCCTCCAAGAGTTTCTTGTCCCCTTCGGCCGTGAGAATCCCCCGCTCCAGGACCTTTTTCCGGCATAGGTCGATGGGGTCCCTCTTCTTCCATGTTTCCACGTCCCCCGGCTTGACGTATCCCCCCGGGTCACCCGAGAAGTGCAGAGCCATCCGGAATGTCTTGTACTCCACGAGGTATGGGCCTTTTCCCGCCCTGGCATGGGCGACCGCCTTCGAGGTCGCCTCATAGGTCTTCTCGATATCCTGGCCGTCCACGATGTCATAGGGTATGTCGTAGCCGGCGGCTCTCGGCGCGACGTCTTCCGTGGGATAGTGGTCGCACATGTAGGACATTTCACAGAACTGGTTCGTGCAGACCGCGAACACCAGGGGCAGTTTCCACAAGGCGGCCATGCACATCGAAGGGTGGGCGTCCGCCTGGTTGCAGGTCCCTTCCCCCACAAAGTAGAGGGTAACCTGGTCCTGCTTTTTCATCTTGGAGGCAAGGGCCGTTCCAACGGACATGGAGAAATCCGCCCCAAGGCTGGAAACAAGGCCGGGGATGTTCACGTCCTTGTCACACAGGTGAAGGGTTCCCTTCCCCTTGCACGGGCCGGTTTTCTTGCCCAGGTACTCGAGCCAGATCTCCCCCGGGCTCATTCCCTTTCCGATGTATTCCCCGACCCCCCGGTGGGTTCCAAACAGGATGTCTTCTTTTCTGAGCGGGCCTGTGACGCCCACGGCCACCGCCTCCTGCCCTGTCCCGAAGTGGGCCATCAACTGGATCTTCCCGCTCTGCAGGAGTTGGCCATGTTTTTCCTCCATCGCTCTGACGAGGAGCATCTTCCTGTAAAGTTCCTTCAGTTTCTGATTGTCTAACGCCATGGTCTTTCCCCCTTTCTCTTGGTTCCATTCGTTGACAGGTGACTCCAATCGCCTTTTCGCCGCCCCGGAACCCCGTCCTCACCCTTCCGCGACGATCCGGTTCCTGATCGCGCCCACGGACTCCACCTCGCATTCCACCACGTCCCCTGCCTTCAGGTACTCCGGCGGGGTGCGGGCAAAACCCACGCCGCCGGGCGTGCCTGTGGCGATGACGTCACCGGCCATGAGGGTCAGCCCCCGGGAGAGCCATTCGATGATGGAGGGGATGTCAAAAACAAGGCGGGATGTGGTAGAATCCTGCTTCACGACACCGTTGACAAGGCATCGCAGCCTCAGGTCGTGGGGGTCCGGGATCTCGTCACGGGTCACGATCCAGGGCCCCATGGGGCAAAAACCGTCCAGGCTCTTGCCCTTGAAAAACTGGCCGCCGGCGTTGAACTGCAGGTTACGGGCGGAAACATCGTTCACCACAGTGTAGCCGAACACATGTTCCATCGCTTTATCCGAAGCGATGTTCCTGCCCCCCGTGCCGATCACCACCCCCAGCTCCACTTCCCAGTCCACTTCGTTCGTCAGGTTGAAATCGACCCTGATCTCTGAGAACGGGCCGTTGACGGAAGTGGTCGCCTTGGTGAAGAACACCGGCCTCTCGAGCGCCCTGGCCTGCTTCCCCCTTGCCTTGGCCGATTCTTCGGAGTGTTCGGCGTAATTCATGCCAAGGCAGAAGACGTTGCGCTGAAGCACGGGAATCGGGGCCGTCAGGGTGAGTGATCCGAGAGGCTTGCCCGGTCCGTCCAAGGCTTGCCTGGCAACCTCCAGCCCGGTTTCGCCGAGACGGATGAGGCTCAACATCTCCAGAGCCGGAATCGGGAAAACCTCTTCCTTCTGCACGATGCCCAATTGTGCGCCGCAGGGACTCTCATAGGTGACGAAACGCATACCATCCTCCTCTCACGGTTCTTGAGCAGGGGCCATCATTGGTGTCGACCGTTAACCCCTGCTTCCAGCCGGGCGAACTCCTTGCATCCCCATCACGGCACTTCGAAGGAGATGCTCAGTTCTTTCTTGGCATCCTTGAATTTCGTCTTCCTGACCCGAATGCTTCCGATCTCACCCGTGGTTTTCGTATGCTCCCCGATGCAGCAGTTCACATTCCAGCCGGGGATGTGGACAACGGTTAGATTTCTGATGTGGCCGGGAACAGGAAACTTGTCGTACATGAGGTTGCCGAACTTCTTCTCCGCCGCCCCACGGTCCATCGAGAGAATCTGAATCTCCACATTCTCCTTGATTTTTTCGTTCGCCAAGGCCTCGATCCTTTTTTTCTCATCCTCTCTCAGGTCTCTGTCAAACTCCACGGCGAGCCTGCCCAGATTGCCCTCAACCCCGACGGCTGTGGTCACGGTCGCGCCGGTCACTTTCTGAACCGCCCCTTTGATCACATGGAGCGCCGAGTCTACCTTCGGGTTTTTCACCATCCCTTCCCCCCTCCTTTCCGTGATTCGATTGCACGTTTACAAACCGCGCCTTTCCATGTATTTTATCCTGGCAAACGTGATGGTTCCAGGACCCGATGTTTCAACGAGCCGGTTAAGTCTCTTATTCCCTCGGGGTAAGCCATGATGTTGATCGGCCGCATCCCAAAAAAGTTTTTTCGCTCCCCTTACCTCGCCTCCCTCTTCATCGGCACCCTCGTCTTTTTTTCCCTGATCTTCCTCCGCCGTACAGGCGGCCTGGAAGCCATGGAGCTCGGCGCCTATGACTGGTATATCACACTGAGACCGGAGATGCCAGGGCCGGACCCCAGGATCGCCCTCATCACGGTTTCCGAGGAGGATATTCGCACCCTCAACCAGTGGCCGTTGACGGACAGCACCCTGGCACAGGTCCTCGGAATTCTCGCCCGGTATCAGCCCAGGGCCATAGGCCTCGACATCTTCCGTGACATCCCCGTGCCCCCCGGCCGTCAGGAGCTGAATGCGATCCTGAAGGATAATGAAGCGATCGTCGCGGTGAGCAAGTTCGGGGAGGGAGGCGTTCCCCCGCCGCCTGCCCTCAAAGATACGGAACAGGTGGGATTCAACGACATCCTCGTTGACCCGGACGGCACGGTGAGGCGGGCCATCCTTTTTCTGGATGACGGGAAGACGGTCTTCACGTCCTTTGCCCTTCGCCTCGCCACGAGCTACCTGGGGGCGGAAGGGATTTTTCCCCGGCCCGACCCGGCCCATCCATCCCGGATCCGGCTCGGAAAAACAGCGATTCCCCCGTTTGAACCCAATGACGGCGGGTATGTCCGAGCGGACGCCCGGGGTTACCAGTTCCTCCTGAACTTCAGGAATCAGGACCGGCCTTTCAAATCTTACTCTCTTGCCGACCTTCTGTCAGAAAAAATCCCGGAACGAGAAATTCGCGACAGGATCGTCATCATCGGCGTCATTGCCGAGAGCGTCAAAGACTTCTTTGTAACCCCTGTGAGCAGGGGACAACGGCAGGGAAGCCAGATGGCGGGAGTGGAACTCCACGGGCTGATCACAAGTCAACTCCTCGGGTTTGCCCTGGGCGGACAATCACCCCTCGCAACGTTCACCGAAAACGAGGAAGCCCTCTGGGTGTTTTGCTGGGCGATTCTGGGGTCGTTCCTCGGACTCCGAGGGCGTTCACCCTGGCGCTTCTCCCTGTGGGGGCTTGGGGGTCTGCTTGTCCTGGGCCTCGCCGCATACGTCGCGTTCATCGGGGACTGGTGGATTCCCCTGGTCCCGGCCGGGGGTGCCTGGATCGCCTCAGCCTCGGTCGTGACCGCTTACATGTCGAACAGGGAAAGGCGGGAACGGGCCCTTCTCATGAACCTTTTCTCACGAAACGTCTCCAAGGAAGTTGCCGAAACCCTCTGGAAGGAGCGGGATCAGTTCTCGGAAGGGGGCCGGCCTCGTCCCCAGAAAGTCGTGGTGACAGCGCTTTTCTCGGACCTGAAGGGGTTCACGTCCGTATCCGAAAAAATGGACCCCCAGGAGCTGATCGCCTGGCTCAACACCTACATGGAATCCATGACCAAGCTCGTGATGGCCCATGGAGGAATCGTGGATGATTACGCCGGGGACGGGCTCAAGGCGGACTTCGGGGTGCCCGTGGCCAGGACCGAAGAGGCAGGCATCCGGCAGGATGCCGTCAATGCGGTCCACTGTGCCCTCGCCATGGAGAAGGAACTCCTTCGCTTGAATGTTCTTTGGGAGGAAAAAGGCCTGCCCGCCGTGGGAATGCGAATCGGTATTTTCACGGGGCCGGCCGTGGCCGGCCTCCTGGGCGGATCGGAGCGCATGAAATACACCACCATCGGGGATGCGATCAACACGGCTTCAAGGCTCGAAAGCTATGACAAGGAGCTCGCTAAAGATGCGGCCTGCCGGATCCTGATCGGAGAATCGACGTGGCGTTATGTGGCGCCCCTTTTCTTCACCGAGAGGGTGGGCGAGGCGACCCTGAAAGGCAAGGCGGATCGGGTGGGCATCTACCGTGTTGTGGGACGTAAGGGCAATGGCCCTGACATTAAAGAAGGGGAGGAAAGTGCATGAAAGCGAAGCTTGCGATGCGAGGGAGATGGGTTGTGCTTCTTTTTTTTGCTGCCACGCTCCTCAACGGAGCGACCGGCCTTTACGCCGCTGAGGTGAAAGAGCCGTCTGTCACCCCACCTGACCGAGGAAAAACCAAACAGGCTGAGGCATCGGCCGGCATGCCCCTGTACGTCCCGCCGCTCCGGGGCGCGCCGGGCGGCCGCTTTGGCGGGGGAACAAGGGGACTCGACACGAAGCCGATCACGGTACAGGTCCTTGTGCCGGACCACGTGGGATGGACGTCCCAGACCCAGCCTGTCCTCTATTGGTTCATCTCCGGAGAAACGGCCCTTCCTGTGGAATTCACCATCACCCAAACCGGCCAGCCCAAACCCCTGGCCGTCAAGCGCTTCGCAGGCCCTGTCAAGCCCGGGGTCCACCCCGTCCCCCTGTCCGAACTCGGCTTGAGCCTTGGCGTGAATGCCCGGTACGAATGGTTTGTGGTGGTGAAAAACGAGGCCGGAAAGAAAAACAAAGCCGCTTTTTCAGGGGCGATCATGGAATGCGTTGAGCCCCCCGCAGGGCTGCGGGAAAAACTGGCCAAAGCCGGAAAGCCGAGAGCAGCCCATGTCTATGCGGAGGCAGGGCTATGGTATGATGCGCTGGCGGCCGTCTCGGAAGAGATCGCTTCGCGGCCGAACGATGCGGAGCTTCGGAAGAAGAGAGCCGCTTTGCTGGATCAGGTGGGGCTGAAAGAGGTCGCTGAATTCGAGCTCAAGGCGGCTGAATCAGCCCGCTAAAGGGGTCCTCACGGCGAAATGTGAAATTGCGGAGAACGTCCATGCTTAAGCCCTTTGTCTCCCTGCTGTTCCTTCTTTTCCTGTCCGCAGACCCGGCGGCAGGGTCAGATAAAACCCATTGTAAGGTTTATTCTGATTTATCCATGACCCGGATCGGTGAGTGGACGCCCACGGAGATCCTCGTGCCGAAGGGTGCCATGGTCGGTGTGATCGCAGAGGGCACCGTCTCCATCTGGAGAGGCCGGGAGAGAAAGACCTTTCCGCCGGCGCCGTTCCTTAAATTCAGGATCGGTGAAGGGGGCCCTCTCAGAGGGCTCGCCCGTTTTTACAACTCCGCCTCCGTGAACATGGTCCATACCCAGACGGAGGGGAGCTTTTACTACTGCATCGGGCCGCAGTTCAGGGATTCGAGAAACAAGAGCGCTCAGATCAAGGCGACGATCCTGGTCTGGCAAAAGCAGGACATGGACAGAATCGAGGGTGACATTGGCCGGTTCATGGCCCACCACCCTGAGAACAAAGCCTTTCAGGCCCTCCTCTTTCCCCTGGCAAGCTCTTTTGTCCAGATGGGCCGCTACGCCAAAGCAGAGATCCCGCTGAAACATCTCCGGGAAGCTGATCAAAGCCAGGGGAGAGAAGCTGCCCTGGCCCTCATGATATCGAGCCGCAACGAGAAGGGGCTGCGCCGGTTCGAGCGGGCCAAATCCTTCGCCGAAGGGGCCCTGGAAATCAGCACGCGCCAGGGATTCAAAGGGCTTCAGGGTGAAGCCCTGCTGATGATATCCGAGACCCTTTTCCACCTCAAGAAGCAGGAAGAGGCTTCCAGGCGGGCGGAAGAGGTTCTGCGCCTGGCCGCCGAGTTGCGCCGGGGGTCCAAGAATCTGGCCGGCCGTGCCCACATGCTGCTGGGATTTCTCAGCCTCCAGGAGGGCAAACTTCCCGATGCCCTCGGTCACGCCGAAAAAGCGGTCCAAAACCTCTCCGAATCCCGCGCCCTGAAACCTCTCGCCCACGGTTCCCTGCTCCTCGGCAGGGTACAGAGACGCCTCAACATGGATGATCAGGCGAAGAGGTCCTTGAACGATGCAATCAGGATAGCGGCTCCCTTCGGAAGGGTCGAGACGCTGTGGCGAGCCCACGCCGAACTGGGAGCGATCGCTGAGAAGGAAAAAGACGGGGAGAGGGCCCTGAAGCATTATGCCGAGGCGATCCAGATCATCGAGGCGATGAGGGGCGAACTCGAAGACCCGGCTTTGAAGGCCTATTTCATGGAGGACAAGTTCAAAGTCTACGAGAGGATGATCCACCTCCTCCAAACCCTCCGGCGAGACGGGGATGCCTTTCACTATCTGGAAAGGGTCAAAGCACGGTCCCTGCTGGACATGCTCAGGGACAAGGCTTTTTCCTCCAGCCATAAAGAGGTCAGCGCCCTCCTGGTCCGCGAACGATCTCTCACGGAACAGATCCAACAACTCGCTGCCGAAGCGGGAGAGAGCTCGTTTCAGGACATAACGGGTGAAAGCGAGACCGACGGGGATGAACCCGAACCCGACGGAGAAAAAAGCCTCAACCTCGACCCGCTGCGTTCGGAGCTGCGCGAGGTGCGGGCCAGGATCGAAAAACTGAACCCGGACCTGGGCTCCCTCCTGTCGGTCAACCCTCTGACAGCCAAGGAGGTTCAGGCCCTGCTGGACAAAGATGAAGCGCTCCTGGCCTATTTCATAGGGTTTGATCACAGCTCCGTCTTTGTGGTGACACGGGAAAAGGTCCTCTGCCGGGCCCTCGCGAGATCCCGCAGAGAGATCGGGGATAGGGTCAAGGCTTTTCGGTTCCAGGCGGTCAGGGATTTTTCTCCTGACCGGTTCGGCTCCAGGGATTTTGAGAAGCCCTTGGGCGAGCTTTACGATACTCTCCTCAGCCCCGTTGACGGGGAGATCAAGGGGAAAAGGCACCTGGTGGTGGTCCCCCACGGCATTCTCCATTACCTCCCTTTCCAGGTCCTCCAATCCGAGGGCAACCGCCTCATCCAGTCCTTCACCCTGAGCTACCTTCCCTCAGCGAGCGTGCTGAAGTACGCGAGGGCGAAAAACAGGGGCAACCGCGCAGGCATTCTGGCTGTCGGGAATCCGGTCACCGACCTCTCGCCCCTCCCCTCGGCGGAGGAGGAGGCGCGCAACGTCTCAGAGCTTTTTGAAAAGAAGGTCCTTCTCACGGGTGAGACGGCGACGGAGACGTCGGTCAAAGAGGAAGGAACACGGCACGATCTGGTGCTCTTCGCCACCCATGGTGAGATGATCGAGTCCGACCCTCTCGAATCCAACCTGAGGTTTACCCGCTCCGACCAGGACGACGGCAGGCTCACGGTGAGCGAGATCTTTGACATCGAAGTGAAGGCCAGCCTGGTGACCCTGTCTGCGTGCGAAACAGGCCTTGCCCGGGGGACCGGAGGGGATTTTCCGATGGGGGACGACCTGGTCGGGCTTTCGCGGGCCTTCATACACGCCGGTGCCCCGAGCGTCGTCGCCTCCCTCTGGAAGGTGTCGGACGACTCGACGGTCATCCTGATGCACTCCTTTTACCGGAACCTGATGACCATGCCGAAGGCCGAGGCTCTCCGCAAGGCGCAGCTCGACCTGACCAAATCAGGCCCCTCCATCTACGCCCATCCCTACTACTGGGCTCCCTTCATTCTCGTGGGGGATTGGAAGTAAGTCAGGCTCCGTCGTTATTCCCATTCGATGGTGCTCGGCGGTTTGGAGGAGATGTCGTACACCACGCGGTTCACGCCCCTCACCTCGTTGATGATCCGGTTCGAAACCCGCGCCAGGACTTCATAGGGGACGCGGGTCCAGTCCGCGGTCATGGCATCCAGGCTGTCCACGATCCTGAGGGCGATGACGTTCTCGTAGGTTCGCTCGTCTCCCATGACCCCGACGGTCTTGACGGGCAGGAGCACAGCGAAAGACTGCCACACTTTTTCGTAAAGATCCGCTTTCCGGATCTCTTCGAGGAGAATCACGTCGGCGGATCGCAGAATTTCCAGCCTCTCCGCCGTGATTCCGCCCAGGATCCTCACGGCAAGGCCTGGGCCAGGGAAAGGCTGGCGCATCACGATTTCTCTGGAAAGCCCGAGTTCGAAGCCCACCTGCCTTCCTTCGTCCTTGAAAAGCTCGCGAAGGGGCTCGACAAGCTCCAGTTTCATCTTCTCCGGAAGGCCGCCCACGTTGTGATGGCTCTTGATCGTCGCCGAGGGTCCCTTGAAAGAGACGCTCTCGATCACGTCCGGGTAGAGGGTCCCCTGGGCCAGGTATTTTGCCTCTCCCAGGTCTCTTGCCTTTTTCTCAAAGACCGAGATGAACTCCCTGCCGATGATTTTTCTCTTTTGCTCCGGGTCGGTCACGCCCTTCAGTTTCCGGAGAAAGTGCCCTGAGGCATCCACCATGTGGATGTCCACATGGTAGAGATCCTGGAAAAGCTCCATCACCTCCTCCGCTTCTCCCCTCCTGAGGAGGCCGTTGTCCACGAAGATGCAGGAGAGCTGCCTGCCGATGGCCTTGTGGAGGAGGACCGCCGTGATCGTGGAGTCCACGCCCCCTGAGACCCCGCAGATGACCCGGTCATCGCCGATTCTCTCTCTCAGGTCACGAACGGTCCGCTCCACGAAAGAGCTCATGGTCCAGAGGGGCTCGCACCGGCATATCTTAAAGAGGAAGTTTTTCAGGATCCGCATTCCCTTCGGCGTGTGCGCCACTTCCGGATGAAACTGAACGCCAAAAAGCCTTCTCCTGGGATCCGCCATGGCAGCCACGGGGCTGTTCTTGCTGCTCGCGAGAACCCGGAACCCTTCCGGCATGTTCTCGATCCTGTCCCCATGGCTCATCCAGACCATTTCCGGACGCCGCCTGTCGAAGCCGTGGAAGAGGGTTCGGGAATCCTTGATGCTGATCACCGCGTTGCCGTATTCCCTGTCCTCTGCCTTTGCCACGACAGCCCCGAGAACGTGGGTCATGTATTGCATGCCGTAGCATATCCCGAGGACAGGCACGCCCAGGGAAAGGATTCCCTCCTCCGCCATGGGCGCGGCCCGGTCGTAGATGCTCGAAGGTCCTCCGGAGAGGATGATGCCCCTGGGGTCAAAGGCTTTGACCTTGGACAAGTCCATGTTGAACGGGTGGATCTCGCAGTAAACCTGCGCTTCCCGCACCCTTCTTGCGATCAGCTGGGTGTACTGGGACCCGAAATCAAGGATGAGTATTTTTTGCGAGTAGATGTCTCTCGTCACGTGTCACTCGTCGCTTTCTTCATCACTCCAGCCTGTAGTTGGGCGCCTCCTTGATGATGATCACGTCGTGGACATGGCTTTCCCTGAGACCGGCCGGCGTGATCTGCATGAATCTGGGCCTGGTCTGAAGGGCTTTGATATTATCACAGCCCAGGTAGCCCATCCCGGCCCTGATCCCTCCGACGAGCTGGTAGATCGTCTCTGTCAGGGGTCCGCGATACGGAACCCTTCCCACGATGCCCTCTGGAACGAGCTTCTTGTCCGTTTCCACTTCCTCCTGGAAATAGCGGTCCCTGCTTCCCTCCTTCATGGCCTCGATGGACCCCATGCCTCTGTAGACCTTGTAGGTCCGGCCCTGGAACAGGATCGTCTCACCCGGGCTCTCTTCCGTTCCTGCGAACAGGCTCCCGATCATCACCGAATCAGCCCCTCCTGCAAGGGCCTTGGTGACGTCTCCCGAGTACTTTATCCCTCCATCCGCGATGATCGGAATCCCGGACTTTCTTGCCTCTTCCGCGCAGTCCATGATGGCGGTCATCTGGGGCACCCCGACGCCCGCCACCACCCTTGTCGTGCAGATCGAGCCCGGCCCCACGCCCACCTTGACGCCGTCCGCACCCGCGTCGATCAGGCTTTTCGTCCCTTCCGCCGTGGCGACGTTTCCCGCGATCAGCTCCAGTTTGGGATACTTTCTCTTGATGGTTTTCACGGCCCTGATCACCCCTTCGGAGTGACCGTGCGCTGTGTCAACGGCCACCACATCCACGCTGGCAGCCATCAGCCTTTCCACCCTCGCCTCCATATCAGGGGACACCCCGACAGCCGCCCCCACCCTCAGCCTGCCCAGATCGTCCTTGCAGGAAGCGGGATACTTTTTTATCTTTTCGATGTCCTTGATGGTGATGAGTCCCACCAGCTTGCCATCCTCATCCACCACAAGGAGTTTTTCGATCCTTCTGGCGTGAAGGATTTTCTTCGAGTCTTCGAGGGTGATGCCCATCCTGGCCGTGGCCAGGTTCTCCTTGGTCATCACCGCTTCGACTTTCTGATCCAGGTTTGTCTCAAACCTCATGTCCCTGTTCGTGATGATGCCCACGAGGTTGCCGTCCTTGACCACAGGAACCCCTGAAATCTTGTACTTGCTCATGATCTCGAGCACTTCATACAGACTTCGGTCAGGCTCTATGGAAATAGGGTCCACGATCATGCCGCTTTCCGATTTCTTGACCTTTTCCACTTCCAGGGCTTGCCGGTCGATGCTCATGTTCTTGTGGATAAACCCAAGCCCTCCCTGTCTGGCCATGGTGATCGCCGTGGCTGATTCCGTCACCGTGTCCATGGCCGCACTCACGATGGGCACGTTCAGGCGGATATTCTTCGACAACAACGACCTGACATCCACCTGGCCCGGCAGAATCGAAGAGTGCTCCGGCACCAAGAGAAGATCATCGAAGGTAAAGCCTTCCCTAAAATCCCCGTTTTTCATCACCACCTCCCATTAAATCACCTAGACCCTTTGAAACATAGTTGATCAGTATTCCCTCCAGAAGGTCGGAAACACTGACGGTAAGTTTTTGAACCCTGAAAAACCGCAGGATGCAAAGGACGATCAGGCAGCCTGCGACGATCACCTCCGCCCTGCCCTGATCCATGCTGAGGGCATCCATCCTCTCCCCGGTCGTCATGGACTTCATCTTCTGGAAAAGATCTTCCAGACCGGCCATGGCCAGGCTGAGGCCGTTCATCCTCTCGGGGCTGATCTCATCGGCTGCGATACCATGGGCCGTCGCGGCAAGGGTGGTCACGGTCCCTCCTGTGCCCACGAGCGTTCTTTCACCAACGCCTTCCCGGGAGAGGGCATTGCCGAGGGTGGCCGTCACCTCCTTTTCGAGCTTTGCCATGTCCTCATCCTCGGGCGGGTCGGAGAGAAGATATCGCTCTGTCGAAACGGCCGCACCGAGGGAGAGGGACAAAACCCGACGGCATCCCCTCTCTTCGATCAGGAACTCCGTGCTCCCTCCGCCCAGGTCAAAAATGACCAGGTTTCCCTTCTGGATACGAAGGCCGTGAAGAACCCCGAGGCTCGTCAGAAGCGCCTCTTCCTCGCCGCCGATCACCCGGACCCCGATGCCCGTCCTGCTCTCGACGGCCCGGAGGAATCGCTCCTGGTTTTCCGCCTCCCGCACAATGCCCGTGGCAACCGCCAGGATTTCCCTGGACCCCATCTCCCTGGCAGCCCTGACCAAGTCATCGACCGCCCCGGCCGTCCTCTCGATCGCATCGGGTTGGATCCTCCTGGCCTTGCCGGCTTCAAAACCTTTGGCCAGCCGGATATAGGTCCTTTTTCTCAACAAGGGTTTGAGAACCCCGGCCTCCCCCACCCACTCTGAAACCAGCAACCGGGCGGTGTGGCTCCCGATATCCAGGGCGGCGATGGTTTTCGGAGTCCCTTTCATCTGCGTCGTAGGCGATGGCGAGATTTTCTGGAAAACTATCAAAGGGAAGGCCCTTTTTCAAGGCCCAAAAAAGAGATGAGGCTCCTCACCCGGGCGTCCAGATTCACTGCCAGTAGCCGAATTTGTTCCAGAAATCCTCGTCCCCGTTGCGCCACCGGGGCCCGAATTTCTTGTCGTAATAAGCGGCGAACCTCTCCAGCCAACGGCTCCAGGAACTCTTTCCCGATGCCTTGGCTTCCAGGATGTCGTTCAGATAAGTGACGATCTCACCCATCTTTTCCTTGGGAATGTAAGAAGCCGCTCCCTTGCGAAAGGATTTGACCGTGTCCTCCGGGCTCAGGGCGTGAGCCGTGAGCATCACCGCGACCACCCCTTTCTCGGTGGCGATCTGGAGGAGCTGGTAACCGTTCACTCCCATGATATCCAGGATGGCAATGTCAACCTGTCGGGTTTCAAGAATATCCTTCGCCTCCTTGAAATCCGTCGTTTTGATGACCTCACACATGGGCAGCAGCGCTTCCATGGTGTCCAGGACATCCCTCTCATCATCCACGATGAGAACTTTTTTCCCTTCAGCCGATCCGTCCCCATCACCAAACCTCCTTATGACAGCCCGATTTTTCTCGCCACAGGCTTGACGATGTCCTTCACGGACCCGAGTTCGCGGCACCGAAGCACCGCAGCCATGGCAAAATAGATCAGCACACCCAGAAGAATCAGGCCTGAAAGCCTCAAGGCGAGCCACCAGAAGCCCATGTCCCCTGTCCCCCATCTGAGGTCAGTGAGATGAAGGCAAACCCCCATGACGGTTGCGCAGAGAAGGCTTTTGAGGCCCGAGGTCGTGATCCCCTTGAGCTGCAAGAGGCCGGGTGTTCGCCGGAGGGTGAAGATCAGGAGAAAGAACTGCGCCGTTGATGCCAGGGAGGTGGCGAGGGCCAGTCCCGCATGCTTCAGCGGGCCCATGAGGATGAGACTGAACCCGACATTGGCCAGCAGGGCCATGGTCGCGATTCGCACAGGCGTCTTCGTATCCTGGAACGCGTAGAACGAGGAGACCAGGACCCTGTTCCCTGAAAAAGCCCAGAGCCCGAGGGCGTAGCAGAAGAGGGCCCTGTCGGTCATCACGGTGGACAGGTGGTCAAAGGCGCCCCGTTGAAAAAAGACCTGGATGATCGGCTTTCCCAGCACGATCAACCCCGCCATCGCAGGGATCGTGATGAAGAACGTGAGTCTCACGGCATGGCTCAGGGTCTCACTGAACTCGTGCACGTCTTTTTCAGCCGCCTGCTTGGACAAGGAAGGCAGGGCCGCGGTGCTGATGGCGATGGCGAACACGCCCAGGGGAAACTCCATCAGCCGGTCTGCGTAATAGAGCCACGAGACGCTGCCCTGGGGCAGGAAGGAAGCAAGGAGGGTCCCGATGAACTGGTTCAGCTGGTATATGGCGGAGCCGTAAATCGCCGGGACCATGAGGAGCCCGATCCTCCGGACAGCCGGATGCCGGGGCATCCAGCGGGGCATCAGGGAAACCCCCTTCTGGATGATCCACGGGAGTTGGAGAACAAGCTGGAGGACCCCTCCGAGGATAACCCCGATGGCAACGCCGATGATGGGCTGGGAGAAGAGAGGGGAGAGCCACAACGTGGAAAGAATGATCCCCACGTTGAGGAAGATCGGCGCTGCGGCCGGGGCTGCGAAATGCCTGAGGGAGTTGAGGACGCCCATGAAAAAGGCAACGATGCTCACCAGAAAAATGTAGGGAAACGTGATCCGCGTGAGCATGACCGTGAGATCGTACTTGGGGCCGGACCCGCCGAAGCCGTATGCCTGGAGCCTCACGATCCAGGGGGCGAGGAGGATGCCCAGGAGGGTGACCACCACCAGGGTGAGGGAAAGGAGAGTCAGGACAGCCCTTGCCAGTTCAAAGGCATCCTTTTTCGACTTCTGGGTAAGGTATTCGGTGAAAACCGGAATGAAGGCGATCGTCAATGACCCTTCGGCAAAAAGGCGCCTCAGGAGGTTGGGGATCCGGAAGGCGACAAAGAAC
>JAGUZM010000025.1 GCA_020060805.1 Deltaproteobacteria bacterium
CCGGTAGGGTTTCGCCAATCCTATCAAGAAAGGACTCGCGATCGTCGTCGTTTCGAGAGATCGCTGTCCTCTCGATCCCTCGGATCATCTTATGGCGCACCGCCCCTGGGGCGTCTATTCGTGATTGCCGTGGCATGCGCTCTCCATATTTCAACCTGCCGAGAATGTCAATATGTCAAGAACGTCCCCATCTTCTTACAGGCTTTTTCTCAGCCTCCAAGAAGTCCCTTAGACCTTTGTCAAATGGTGTAAGAACAGATTCGTAGCCTCTCCCTCTCAACCATTGTAAGGGTTCATTTACCAGTTTCTCATCCAGTTCCTTTGCTCCTGTCCTTACGAAATGATCTCGTTCCCACTTAATTCCAAGGTCAACCTCAGATGCTTGTAAAAGACCAGTAATCAAGTCATCGAGGGTTCTCCTGTGCCGGGAATCTTGATTAGCCCGGTACAATTCTTCAATAGCCTTCAGGCAGCTAAGGAAGTCCTCCTCCATATAGTTTTCATAATCCAATCTGTAATAGTCGAATTTTTTGCCCAGTGCTGTAGCAACAGCACGCATGACAGGTATCTTGTCAGTGTCCGATCCAATTTGACCATAAAATTCATCAAAAACCACGTTGTAGGCTCTATTTACAAATCGCCTCTCTCCTTGTTCTTTGTCTACTATTATGTTAAACCGCTCGTGGAATTTCTTCACAATCTTTCAGCCCTTTTGGAAAGGTTGAAAACAACAAGACCCCACCTCTCATACCGAGAAATGGGGTCTCTGGTCGCCGCAGTTTCATGTCTACGCCTTGTCAAAGGGTTGGTATCGTTTGGTTGTCCACTCCAGTCCTAAGTGTTTGCCGTCTTATGAAGAATCTTGGACGGATTCTATTGAGATCGCGGTCTATTGTCAACCTTCTTCGGTTTCCTTTTCTTCCTTGGGAATTTCCGTCCATTTATCTCTATTTCTCTTGAGTCGCCGACGGGTCTGTAAGTCACCTTGAGGCGGGATGATGAAACGGGGGTGCCCCGCCCCTATTGGGTTTGGGCATTTTGAGGTGCCTGCCCGGGCAGTGGGGCACATACACACCGGCCCCTTGATACACACACTCACTGTTCTGAAAAAGTCGAATCGATTCGGGAAAAAAGGCGGGGCTGAAAATAACTTTTAAAGTTTACTGATTCTGTCGATTCCATCCACCTCATCGAAATCCTGGTCAAAACTCACGACATGAGGAATATCCATTTCTCGCGCCGCGAGCACCATCAGGGCGTCATGGAAGTTTAATTTACCCTTGTGTTCCTTGATGACGGCCAAAATGTCGGGATAGAGTCTCCTTACCTCCGGATATATCCAACTGATGCTTTCCGCTGGAATGGCCTGCTCAATCCTCTGCAAAGCCAAGTCAAATTCCTGGCTTCTTCCCTTTTCTTCAAGCCTCCTTGCGATAACGCTGATCATCTCGTTTACCGCACAGTCGAGATATACCAGCCGCGCATTCTTTTTCTTCAGCGCCTTTTGAATTGAAATGGCGCTCTTTCTCCACTTATCCTTTTCATCAATCAGCGCGACCAGAAAGTTCGAATCGAGGATAGCCTTAGTCATACACTCTCTCAGAATCCTCCAACGCATCACCGCCGATGGAGATCAAGCCCGATAGCATGGCGAGTTCCTGGGCTTCAACAAATTTGGCAGCAATCTTCCTTTTCCTCCGCGCTAGCCCCTCTATCTCTCTCAGGAGAGATTCCAAGTCCTTTTTGGGAAACTTGGATATAGCCTGAAGGATATCCGCCTTCGATACGGGTACCATGATTTTTTCCATTTCAAATCCCTCTCTTTACCTTCTCTTGAATCCGTCTTTTAGAAAATTTTATCATACATGACTGCCAAGAACAAGGATGAGACACCCCATCAGGTTTAGAAAGCCGCTGAGTATCCGACACGGGGCATGAGCGGATTATCCGAGCCCTGTGTTCTCCCAGTATGCGGAGGAATTCTGCCCGGCTCACACCACACATTTTCGCCCCCTCGGACGGGGACACCTTTCCCAGTTCCTATTATTTTACCGCGACAAACGGGTTTCTTACAGGCCCATTTCCACCTCCTTTTGCCCTACCAGGTCGATGAGGGACTGAACAGAGGCGACCATAGCTTCTCCTGCTTTTAAGGAGGGAGGGGGGACATCATCACCGGCGCCCTGATGTTCGGTCAGCTCTCGAACCCTTGCAAGGCGCATGGCCAGATCCTCCGGCAAATGCCCCTTTTCGACAAGTCCTGCCTGGATCACCCGCGGCGGGGGGACCTCAGCCTTCGGTTCGAATTCCTCGTAAAGGGACAGCAGAGACGAGCAGGCCCACCCAAGAGCTTCCCGAATGGGTCGAAGAAATTCCTCTGCAAACCCGCCCTTCAGAACCAGATCCGCAAGAGATAGGCGCCTGGCCGCCATTTCCAAGCCTTTGTGGGCTTGCCCTCTTCTTTTCTCGAGAAGGCCGCGCCCATCCTGGCCCATGGCCGACGGCAGGGCCGATGCACGGTAGACCTCTTCCGCTTCTCCTCCATCATCCATGGAAAGAAACGCTGTGAGAGCCCGATAACCCTCTTCCTCCATCAAGTGGAGATCGGGGGCACTTTCTCCAAAATATTTTCCAAGCGTTTCCATGACAAGGGGCCGGCAGTCGAGAGGCGCACCTCTCACGACCACGACGACGCCCTTTCCTTTCGGCGCTCTCCGGACGACGAGAAGACGGTCCGCGAGGCGGGTCAGGAGGAGTTCCGCAAACCCCTTGAAAGTGGGGGCAAAAGGTGCTTCTTCCGCCGGTAATGAAGGTGGCTCAAGACTCAGCTCCGTCTTGACGGACTCTTCCAGCAACTGATCAAGCTGCTTCAGAAGGGCCTGACCTCCGTCCTCGAAACGGATGCTCTCAGGGGCCTCCTCCTTTCCAAAGACACCTGCAAATACGTGCCGCTTCCCGGCCAGGGTGTCGAGCATGCGCTCTTCTATGGTGCCCTGAGCCACGAGATTGACGACCTGAACCGAGTTCTTCTGCCCGTGCCGGTGAGCGCGGCCGATTCTTTGTTCCAGCACCGCGGGATTCCAGGGCAGATCCAGATTGATGACCAGGCTGGCCGCCTGCAAATTGAGCCCGAGACCTCCCGCGTCCGTGGAGAGGAAAATTCGGCAATCCGGATCTTCAAAAAAGCATTGAATCAGATCTCCTCTCTTTGCTGAAGGCACCTCTCCCGTCAGCTTGACATAGCCAAGGTTGAGTCGCTTCATTACAGGCTCAATCAACCTGAGCATTTCAGCCCATTGACTGAAGACGATCGCCTTCTTCCCATTATCGAGTATTTGATCAGACAGAATCTGAGCAAGTTCACGAATCTTGGGCGCGGTTTTCTCCCACTCATTAAGAGGAATCTCCTTGTCGTGAAGGGCCAGTGCATTGCAGATAATGCGCATTTTCACCAGACTGTTCAGAAGGATCTGTTGTTCCTTGGGCGTTAGGGGGCGTTTCCGCGCTTTTGCGGCAAGGCGCGCCACGGTTTCCTTGTACTCCCGGTAAGCCTTCATTTGGGCAGGGGTCATCTCCACAAAGAAGTTGTTATCTACCCGTGCAGGAAGTTCCTGCAGCACCTCCTCGCGGGTTCGCCTCAGGGTATAAGGGGCGATTATGCCTCTCAATTCATCAAGGTTCCTGTAGCCCAGAACTTTGTAAGTGTCGCTTCGACGCTGCTCAAGCTGGAAAAACCGGTCATTGAAATGCCATAGGGGCCCCAGGATTCTTGGATCAATGAACTGAAAAATGCTGTAGAGTTCATCCAGACGGTTCTCCAACGGCGTGCCTGTGAGGACAAACGCGTATCGGCTTTGAAGCCTTTTGACCGTCATCGCTGTTTTTGTGCGCCAGTTTTTGATCCTTTGCGCTTCATCCAGAATAATCAGATCCGGACGGAGCCGTTCGATCTCCTTGAGGTCTCGCCGAACGATCTCGTAATTAAGGATGGTGAAGAAGGCCGGTTCCGTATATAACTGCCTCCGGTTCATGAGACCGCCCTCCACGATTTTAACGGGTAACGAGGTGAAGCGCCTGATTTCTCTGCCCCATTGGTGTTTGAGTGAAGCCGGGCAGATGACCAAGACCCTCTGAATGCCGCGCAACTCTCTGAGCAGGGCGGAGGCTGCTATTGCCTGGACCGTCTTCCCGAGTCCCATGTCGTCTGCCAGCAGAGCTCGGCGACCAAAGGCTAAATGCATGGCCCCGGCTTCCTGAAAAGGATAAAGCCGGGTGGAGACCACATCCAGACAGCGGGCCCCTTTTCTCATCTGTTCAAGGAACCATGTCTTTTGTTGGGCAATCGTTTCCTGATCCTGAAGGCGTTCCAGGTATTCGCGCACGCTTTCATCAACCTGAACCATGGCTCTGGCTCTTGGAGGCAATGCGTCGATGGTCGAAAAAAGCCCTGGAAGCGATTGGAGCGGAGAGCCGATCAGGACGCCGGCCGGGTCGAAATAGCGGACCAGCAGGTCTCGAACCGCAGAATGATTGGGCAGGGGCAAACTGACACGCACGGTCTCTGCCTCTTCATAACGCAGATAGATTTGCGCTCCCTGCATCACCTTCCGAGCCATCTTTTCCAGATTGCCGCGATGCTTCTTCTTGAGATAAAGAAGGACGGCTTCGATGTGCTTGCAGGTTCCAATAAGGTTCGTCCGGTAATCCTGGCAGGAGCAGCTGTTCAGCATCTCTGACAATGAGCGGATTTGGACGCGATAGGTCTGCCCCGATAGGGACGACACATCAAAAAGACTGAAAATGGAATGGTTGCCCTTATTGACAATCCTCGTAATCTCCTCGCGAGCCCTTTGGCGCCGTCGTTCGATCTGGATACTGATGCTGCTTGGCATGGTCTATCCCACCTTTTTCAACATGAACGCTTGGGTCGTTTTCCCTTGGGAGGTAATAATAGGGAACCGGAAAAAACCAGTCAATCACAAATGACGCCTTCATCTTCGGCAGGGGGAAAGACGTTTCCATTGCGTCCGGCACCACCGCCCGGCTCTGCTACGAGGCCCTGGTAGCCCTGGGAAATCATGTGGACGGTTTGATATGGGTTTACGCGGGAGGGTAATCAGGGGATATTGCATTTCCTGAGCAGTTCGCGAACAAAACCCGCAACGTCGGCCTGCATTTCATCATTGGGAGAACGATACATGAATTCCGCGACCCGACGCGGTCCCACTCTGTCGGGCTTGGAGAAATCACGACGCAGTATATGAAGTGCGTCTTGAGTTTCCTGTTCGTGAATGATGGGATCGAGGTGTTTCAAAACGTCATCAAATCCAGCGCCATAATTACGGATCATGTAGTAGAGGTCGTACGCATCTTTGTTTTCGCCCCTCGTGCCGAAAGCCAATGCCTTGAGCACCACGAAGGCGCCGGGACCGCAAACCCATATTTCACGGCTTGCCTTTTCCCCCAGAATGGTCATTCCTTTCAAGGAAAGTCTTTGTCTGTCCTTGAAAGCCAGGCGAAGCCCAGGCGTTATCACCGCTGCAAAGTCCTTCTCGATATGGCGAATTTTGCCTCCTTTGTCTTCATCGAGGCTCGGCGGGATGACGAAATCCACGGTCACCTTGGGATGGCCTGATAGTTCGATCTTCCACCGTTGAAAAGTCGGGTTTCCGGATTCATTCACGTCGGGTTCAAGTCTTGCCCGACGGAGTCTTGCGGTGAGTTCCTCATACCGTTCGGCATCCAGGAGTGCCAGGGAAAGCCCGAGGTCGAGATCCATGGTGCCGACATGGATCTCTTCACCTCTTGGCACTGACTCCTCTGGGATCAGAAGAGAAGGTACGAGTCCACCAACCACGACGAGTTCGTCAAGGAGGTCCCCGAGTTTTGTCGCGACATAAAGACATGTCTGCCGCACAAGCTCAGCATGCTCCTTTCGGTATTCGGATGCGAATAAAGGTTTATCAGGCATCCTGTCTTCTTTTCAGATTGTCTTGACGTAATCTCGATGCCGCTTCTGCAGATCTTTCCGGATGATCTTTCAGATCCAGGTAAACCTGTACGGCATGGACACAGCGAATCCCTTCCTTGGCCTCCGCGCTGTGAAATACCCCTTCGTCGTTGGGCACAACCAGCCAGGTGTTTGCTCCCTTCACATCTTCACGAAAACCGAGGGCATTGAATAATTCATTCCCTGGCGCATTGGGGAGGTAGAAGGTGGCCAGCCGGAAATTGGCGAAATGGGAGTAGAGCCAG
>JAGUZM010000608.1 GCA_020060805.1 Deltaproteobacteria bacterium
CTCCCTTTTTCAGGTGCCCCGCTCGCCCCGTAATCGGTCAGTTCCTGGAAGTTCCAGATGAGCTTTACGTTCATGTCCATGTCGGGGATCATGCCCTTCGCCCGCTTCATGTCGCAGAGTTTGGGGAATATGGCCAGGGCGATGGATGTCTCCCCTTCACCGCCATGTCCCAGGCCGCCCCAGACCTCGAAGGTGTCTTTGGGGAGGAGGTTCGCGGCGGTGACCCACCAGGCGTCGAGCACGGCAAGCCGCATATCGGGATATTTCAGCTTGGCGTCTCGGGAAGCGATCTCGATGGAGGGAATGTTCCCGTCATGGCCGTTGATGACGAGAACTTTCTTGATGCCCCAGTGGACCAGCGAGTCCAGGGTCTCCCGCACCACCTGGGTCAGGGTGTCGCTCGTCAGGCTGATACACATGGGCTTGTGCTGGTAATGGAGGCTCATGCCGTACCAGAGGGGCGGCACCACGACGGTGTGATCGAGGCGGCTTGCCACCTCGAGAGCGATGTCATAGGCGACGAAGGTGTCGCATCCAAAGGGAAGGTGTTCGCCGTGGCTTTCCGTCGATCCGATGGCCAGGAGTGCTTTGTCGATCTTCTGTTTCTTAAAGGAGTATTCCGTGAATTCCTCCAGTTTAACTTTTCTCATGGGTCAAGATCCTTTCAAGTAGGGTTTGCAGGAGGAGGGCTCCTCAGGAACAGCCATCCGAGAGCGTATTCGTATCCGTTGGTTCGAGGAGAAGGCATCCCGTCCTCCGCAGCAAAGATGCTGCGTAGGGCGGGTGCCTCGGTCGATGCAACTTTTTTCGCCTGTTCCCTCAAGGGCTGCGCTGCAGCCCGCTCCTCAAGGCGCGTTAGCGCCGGTCCCTGGTCGCCTGCGGCGCCGCCGAAGGCGGGTAAACGGCAAGCCCCGTGAGGGGCGCTACGGTTGGGTTCTTACTGTTTCGGGTGCCAAACCTCTTCCACTTTGTATTTGCCGTTCATGACGCTGATGATGGAGACGCCCTTTGCCGGCACCATGCTCGGCCGGGAATAGGTGATCTCGCCGGTGACCGCCTTGTAGCCTTTGGTCGCTGCGAGGGCAGTACCCAACGCCTTGCCGTCGGTCTTCCCAGCCCGTTTAAGGGCGTCCGCGATCAACCCGACAGCGTCAAACCCAAGGGGTGCAAAAGCGTTTTCGGGCGGCTTTTTGTACTCAGCCTCATAAGCCTTGATGAACGCCAGCACCTCGGGCCGGGTATCCTCCCTGTAGGTGTGTGTTGAGAAGTAAACCGCGTTTGCCAGGGAAGGCCCGGGAACCGTGACGACGAGCTCCGTGTCAAACCCGTCACCGCTGACGATCGGGAGGGCGAGCCCTGCTTCACGGATCTGCTTGACGCTCAGGCCCGCTTCATTCGGAATAGCGGAGACAAAGACCGCGTCCGCTTTGGGGTTGGCGGCTTTCAGCCTCGCGATTTGGGCCGAGAAATCCTTGTCGCCCATCATGAAGAAATCCTCCAGGACGATCGTCCCGCCGAGTTCCTTGATCCTGTCTTTGTAAAACTTGGAAAGGGCCTTGGTAAAGTCCATAGAGTTGTCGGTCCAAACCACGATGTTTTTGGCATTCAGTTTCTTGACGGTGAAGTCCGCGATCGCGAAGGATTGATCGTCATCCCCAAAGGGAGTCATGAACATAAAGTTGCCGACCCACTTGGGAAGTTCCGGATGGGTTGCGCCCGAAGTCACGAAGGGGATTCCCTTTTTCTGGAAAAGGGGAGCCGCCGCCATCACGAAAGTGGTGTCCCCGTATCCCAGGCCGGCGACAACGCCCATGGAAAGAGCTTTTTGTGCACCCGTGGCAGCCGCCTTCTGATCGGTCTTGGTATCGATGCCGATGACTTCGAGCTTTCTTTTCAAAACCCCTCCTTTTTCATTGATCAGCTTCGCTTGAAGTTTTGCGCCGTTCAGGGCGGGCGCGTCGATGGAGGACATGCCCCCGGTCAAATTGTACAAGGCTCCCAGCTTGATCGTGCCCTCTGCCGACCAGGCCGCGCCCGCTAAAAGAAAAACGACCATGACCGCCGCTGCGATGATACCCACCTGTTTCCGTTTCATCTCTTACCTCCTTTTGGTTTATTGGGACAATTCCCGGTTTTTATGATTGATTCCTGCCAACAAGAATACGGGGTTCCCGGCTTCCGAAAAGGCCGGATGGCCGATAGATGAGAATGAGGATCAAAATGAAGGCCATCAGGATTTCTCCCAGGCCATACGCTTCATAGCTTTCTTCGAAGGGGCGAAAGATCTCTGTGAGAACGGAAAAAAGGATGGCGGCCACCACGGAGCCGGTGACACTCCCAGACCCGCCCACAACGACCATGACGACGATGTTGAAAGCCATGATGAGAGAAAAGGAACTGGGCGTGATGGCCGTGACGAGATGGGCCCACAACCCCCCGGCAGCACCCGCAAAAAAAGCGCCGATGCAAAGAGCGGCGATGCGCTTTTGAAAGAGATTCACTCCCAGGCAATGGGCCGCCAGACTGTCCTCACGCATGGCCAGCATGCTCCTGCCGTATGAGGAAAACTTGATCTTCCAACTGACGTAGATGGTCAAGACCATCCACGGGTACACCCACCAGAGGTTGGTCAGGGCCGGCAGGCCGTTCAGGCCGAGGGGTCCCCTGGTGACGCTGTCCCAGTTCCCGATCAGAACCTGGACGATGATGAGAAAACCCATCGTTGCCACGGCCAGGTAGTGGCCCCGAAGACGCAAAACCGGCAGCCCGACCAGGAGAGCCGTCAATGCCGCGCAGGCTCCTCCCGCGAGGAGGGCCGGGAAAAATGCGACCTCGAGGTTGGCAAGCCACGACGGCAAAGACAAGAACATGGCTTTTCGTTCTACCGGAAAAGTCAAGATGGCCGTCACGTAGCCGCCGATGGCCATGAAGCCGGGGTGGCCGAGAGAAAAGAGGCCTGCAAACCCGTTCGTGATGTTCAGGCTCACGGCTAGGATCACAAAGATCCCGACGAAATTAATGATGGAAAGAATATACTCATTCACCGTGGCGTGGGCAAGCACGATCAGCCCAAACCCGGCCAGGAGGAGGGCGAGGAATCCGAGATGGGTGCGGTGCTTATTCATCAGGCCCGATCCTCCACCTTTGCGCCGAGAATGCCGTTGGGCAGGAAGAGCAGGAGCAGGATGAGCGTTGAAAACACGAAGGCGTCGCGGAAGGCGGAATAAATAGGGGGCAGGAGGCCGACAAAGAGGACCTCGGACAGGCCGAGGACGTATCCGCCCAGGATCGCACCCGGAATCGAGCCCACCCCTCCGATCACGGCGGCCACAAAGGATTTCAGCCCGGGCACATACCCGAGAAGGGGGTCGATCTGCCCGAATTTCCCACCCCACATCAGCCCGGCTACGCCCGCCAGCCCGCTCCCCAAGGCAAAGGCCGCCATGATGGTGCGATTGATGTTGATGCCCATCAGGCGGGCGACCTCAAGGTTCTCGGCCGTGGCCCGCATGGCCATGCCGAGTTTGGTCCTGTGGACGAGGAGAAGGAGAACGGTCATGAGGACCATGGCGGTGAACATGATGACCATATCGATCACGCGAAAGCTGATCGGGCCAGCATAGATCACTTTCTGCAAATAGTCCGGGAACGCAAAGTTGCGAGGCTGGGCGGTGAGGGCGAGGACACCCAGATTCTGAAGCATGATCGAGACGGCCAGGGACGCGATAAACCCGGTCACCTGGGGCGCCCCCCGGATCGGCCTGAAGGTGGACCTCTCGATCAGAATGCCCATCAGCCCGCCCGCAAGGAGCACCGCGAGAGCGACAAAGGGGAAAGGGACCCCCAGGGTTTGGAAAAGACCGAGGGTCAGGAAGGCTCCGATCATGACCACGTCGCCGTGGGCGAAATTGATCAGCCGGATGATACCGTATATCATGGAAAAGCCGATGGCGACCAGGGCGTACATGCTGCCCAGGATGACCCCGTTCACGATCTGTTGGGCGATATATCCTCCGCTCATCATTTATCTCCTAAGTAGGCGCACCGGACATTTTCATCGCAGACGAGATCCCGGCTCAATCCCTGGAGGGCGACTTGCCCGTTTTCAAGGACATAGGCCCGGTGCGAAAAATCCAGGGCCATCATGGCGTTCTGTTCCACCAGGAGGAGGGTGACGCCCCGCTGGTTGATTTCCTCAAGGATCTTGAAGAGGGTCGCGACAATGATCGGCCCCAGACCAAGGGACGGTTCATCGAGGATCAGTAGAACAGGGCGGCTCATCAAAGCCCGGCCCAGAGCGAGCATTTCTTGCTCGCCCCCGGAAAGGCTGCCAGCCGTCTGGTGGGCCCTCTCAGCCAGAATGGGGAAGATCTCGGACACGCGCCTCAGGTCTGCCTGGATTCCCGCCTTGTCCCGCCTCAGGTACGCGCCGATGAGAAGGTTTTCCCTCACCGAGAGCTGGGCGAATATGCCCCGCCCTTCAGGGCAATGGCATATTCCCAGCCGGACGATCTCCTCAGCCGACAGCCGGGTGATGTCGATTTCCCTGCTTTGGCTGTCAGGGAGGTAAAGGATGGTGCCCTTCATCGGCCTCAGCAAGCCGGATATGGTTCTCAGCATGGTGGATTTGCCTGCGCCGTTGGCGCCGATCAGGGCGACGATTTCACCCTGCCCGACTTCGATGCTCACGCCCTGCAGGACATAGGTCCGGCCTCGGTAGACATGGATGTCCTCAATCCGCAACATCGCTGCCTCCGTTGGCTTTGCCGAGGTACGCATCGATAACCCGTTGATCGTTGCGCACCTCGTCGGTGGGACCCATGGTCAGGGTACGACCGCGGTCGAGGACCTGAATCCGCTCGCACACGGCCATGACCAAGCGCATGTCGTGCTCCACCAGGAAGATCGTGATCCCATAGGCATGATGAATGCGGCGGATGGTGGCGATGAGCTCCTGGGTTTCGTTGAGGTTCAGCCCCGCCGCGGGTTCGTCCAAGAGAATGAGCTTGGGAGATGTCGCCATGGCCCTTGCTATTTCCACCTTGCGCTGTATGCCGTAAGGCAGGTTGCCCGCTTCCTCGTCCCTGTTTTTTTTGAGGTCGAGGAGGTCGAGGAATTCATGGGCCTTCTCATCCATCTCTGCCTCTGAGCGCCTGTACCGGGGGCTGTGGCAAAGGGTGTGCCAGAATCCGGACCCGAGGCGCATATGAAAGGCGACTTTGATGTTGTCGATGACGGAGAGGTGGTTGAATAAACGAATGTTTTGAAAAGTCCGGGCGATTCCGTAAGCAGCGTTTTCATGAGGCCTGGAGCGTGTGATTTCACGGCCCTCGAAGAAAATGCGGCCTCCTGTCGGCTTCAGGACGCCCGAGAGAACGTTAAACACCGTGGTCTTCCCCGCGCCGTTGGGACCGATCAGGCCGACCAGTTCGCCGTGAAAAATCTCGACGCTATACCCGGTCAGGGCGACGATTCCGCCGAAACGCTTTTCAAGGCCTTCAACTTTCAACAATGCTGGTTTTGAATCGAACACCTCTTTATCTCTCCGGCCGGGGGGGAACAGGCTCGCGTCCGAAAGGAAAAGGGAAAAAATAGGCTCTGCCATGAAAGCCGGCTCACAAACATGCTCCAAATTACCGTCATCGCTTCATAGGCGAGGGGAAAGTATAGGGGATTTCCTCCTGCGGGTCAATCAGCGGCATGGCAAGCCTGCTACGAGGTCAGGATTCAGCGAACCCGAGGAGACCGGGGGCCAAACCATAGCCCCCTTTGCAGAAAAAAATCACTTCGTGTATGATTTTAGATTAAGCTGGATGGCGATGGCTCGGGGGGTTTCAACCGGTAAGACCCAAACCCGGAGGTCTCCTTTGAAAAGAAACAAAGACGAGAAAGAGAAATTGGCTGTCGGGATCGAATACCCTGAGAGACGCTTCGGCGTCATAGCGATGGACAAGGGTTTCATCAATGCGGATCAGCTCTGGGAAGCTCTCATAAAGCAAGAGGCCCAGGTGACGGGAGACGCTGAGAGGAGACATGTCGGCATGATCCTGAAGGACCTGGGATATCTTTCTGTCTCCCAGATCAACGAAGTTCTTGAAGGGATGAATGCGGAGACGGAATCACGGAAAGTCGTTCCCAAACTTCCCAGGCAAAAGCGGGGAAAGGCCAAGCCCAAGAAACGATAGAACAGGGGCCACCCCTGCCTTTAGGGTGGACTCATGAACCGGGGGCATGGTTCTTTTGCTGTATGATGACAAAGGGGTGGCTGCTGCGGATCTCCAGCATCAAAACAGGCCTCGTGTGCGGGGGCGGCTATAGGGAAGAAACCTGATCCCGGAAAAGGAAAGCGGCTGCGCGCTGAGCCACGTCCTGGAAGAGGGCGAGATCTTCCTGTCTGAAGCCGTAGGGTTTGGCCAGGGAATCGATGTAAACCACGCCGAGCAGCTGAGAGTAGGTGATCATGGGGATGCACATGAGGGAAGAAATCCTCTTCAGTTTCAGGGTGGCAGCCAGCTCCTCCTCCACCCCTTCAGCCTGGGAGTCCGAAATCATCAAAGCTTCTTTCCCCTTGATGACCTCATAAATCAAATCCATCGGGTAATCCAAGACCACCGGGGGCTTTTGTCCCCTGAACTTGGAGAATAGCCGGGTGATCTTCTTCGCCTCCGGGTCAACCAGAATAAAGGCCACCCGGTCAATCCTCACCAGGAGTTCAAGAATAAGGTCGAGGATTCCTTCCAGCGTGTCCTTCCCGGGCAGGTTCTGCATCAGCAAGCGAGAAACCTCGTAGATGAATTCCAGCTTTTTTTGGTTGGTCTTGCCTTTATGAACAACGTATACGCCGCTGTCTTCTCCTACCTCCCGGGTTAGCCCCACGGAATCGAGGAAAGGCATCGTCTGCCCCAGGGATGCCTCGCCGATGCTCAGGATCGTCATCCCTATGGCGATCGGAATTCCCTCTCTCGCTTCCACTTCAACTCCCGGAACGAGGTATTGTCCGTCGTAGAATGTGCCGTTCTGGCTTCCCAGATCGGTCAGGAAATACCGGGCTCCTTTTCTGGAGATCCTCAAGTGCAGCCGGGAAACCGTTTTGTCTTTGATGTGGATGTCGTTTTCTCGCGAGCGACCTACAGCGTTTAGCCCTTCCTTGATCTGGAAGGACCGACCGATGTCAGGTCCGTTGAGAATGCGGAGTTCGGTCATGAGCAGATAAATATTACCGTCAGAAATCAGGGCCCGTCAGGTGGGCCGAATCAAACGAGTTATCGAATTTTAGCAGGGTGGATTTGAAGATTTCAATACCAGGGAATACGTATTTTTATCTACGTAGAAATACGTACTTCCGTCTACGTATCCTGTCCTTCGCCTTCCCCGTTCGCTCTGTTTCCCATCCGGAATGCCCCCTTATTCCTGCATGCTTTCCGCAGGGAGGCATGGCGGCGCGGTGCGAGGATTTCGGCGAATGCGCGGGGTCTGATAGAGAGAAGTTGCGCGCCGTGACCGGCAGAGTAGGGGTAATGGGCGCTGAGGCTGGGGGGACGTTTGGGGAGGGAGAAAACGGGATGAAGGAAAGCCTTCAAATGAATCCGTGATCCACGGCAAACCTGACCAGTTCAGCCGCTGTTTTCACATCTACTTTTTTCATGATGTTCGCTCTGTGGGTTTCAACCGTGCGGACGCTGATGTTCAAAGTGTCTGCGATTTCTGCGTTGGTTTTTCCTTGGGCGATGAACTTGAGGACCTCCCTCTCTCTTTGAGTCAACGTAACTGAGGTCAACGGGGCCTTACCGGAGATCGCCCGTGAAAGATCCTGCGCCATGGCGCCTGTGAGTTTTTGAGTCACATAGGTCTCGCCCCTGCAGATCGACTTGATGGCCAGGAGGAGTTCCTCGTCTGAGTCTTCTTTAAGCAGATATCCGTTCGCCCCGGAGGCAATGGCATGGTAGAGGTACTCTTTATTCCTGTGCATGGTCAGGATGAGGACTTTCGTGCGGGGATAGAGGGCTCTGATCTCCCTGGTCGCCTCGATTCCCCGGAGTTCGGGCATCGAAATATCGACAACAACGAGGTCCGGAAGCAAAGTTTTGACCATTTCGAGAAGTTCGATGCCGTCATTCGCTTCCCCGATCACCTCCATGCCCGGCAGATCATTGATGATTTTTTTCATTCCATGGCGGAAAAGGGCATGGTCGTCCGCCAGAACGATGCGGTAAGATGCCGTCAC
>JAGUZM010000418.1 GCA_020060805.1 Deltaproteobacteria bacterium
ATACATCCTTTACCGGGAGCAGCATGCCCAGATCAGGGCGATCGTGGCCAAGGCGGGCGTGGACCTGGTGGAAAATTACATTCAGAAGATGGACTGGCGCATCAATGAGAACAGCAACATGAGCTATTCCCTCCAGGGCCTCAACAACTACATCTCTTCGGACATCACTTCAGAGTACTGGCTCAACCGGATTTATCCGACGGAAATCAGGGATGCCCACAGGCGGGGGGACTTCCACATTCACGACCTCAGCCTTCTCTCGGTCTACTGCGTCGGCTGGGACCTGAAGGACCTCCTGAAACAAGGATTCAGGGGCGTGGAAGGGAAAGTGGAGAGTGCGGCTCCAAAGCACTTGCGCTCAGCCCTGGGCCAGATCGTCAACTTCTTCTATACCCTTCAGGGGGAGGCCGCAGGAGCCCAGGCGATCTCCAATTTCGACACCCTTCTCGCCCCCTTCGTGCGTCATGACGCTTTGAACTACAAGGAAGTGAAGCAGGCTCTCCAGGAGTTCGTGTTCAACATCAACATACCGACCCGTGTCGGGTTCCAGACGCCCTTCACGAACGTGACCATGGATCTCAAGGCGCCCGAGACGCTCAGACACCAGAGCGTCGTCGTCGGCGGCCGGGAGCTCGACGCGACGTACGGCCAATTCCAAGCGGAAATGGACGCGATCAACCGGGCCTTTGCCGAAGTCATGATGGAGGGAGACGCCAAGGGAAGGGTCTTTACATTCCCGATTCCCACCTACAACCTCTCCCGCGATTTCGACTGGGACAATCCCAACCTCGAAACCCTCTGGAAAATGACCGGCCGTTACGGCATTCCGTATTTTTCGAATTTCGTGAACTCCGACATGTCCCCTGAGGACGCCAGATCCATGTGCTGCCGCCTGAGGCTGGACAACCGGGAGCTCCTCAAAAGGGGCGGCGGCTTGTTCGGGGCAAACCCTCTGACCGGATCCATCGGGGTTGTCACCGTCAACCTTCCCCGGATCGGGTACCTTGCCGCGACCGAGGGGAATTTCTTCCAGCGCCTGGAAAGCGTCCTGAGCCTTGCCGTTGAGAGCCTCTCGATCAAGAGGAAAATCCTTGAAAGGTTCACGGACAGCAACCTCTATCCCTATTCAAGGTTCTACCTGCGGGAAGTCAAGAAAGGGACGGGACTCTACTGGAAAAACCACTTCTCCACGATCGGCATCGTGGGCATGAACGAGGCGTGCCTGAATTTTCTCGGAGAGGACATCGGCAGCGAAAGGGGGAGGAGCTTTTCCCTCGAGGTGATGGGTTTCATTCGCGAGGTGATCTCGAAGGCGCAGGAAGAGAGGGGGGACCTCTACAACCTGGAGGCAACACCTGCGGAAGGGACTTCCTTCCGCCTCGCGATGATCGATAAAAAGGAGTTTCCGAAGATCATCTGTGCGAACGAAAAGGAGCACCAGAGGGGTGCAGCCCCTTTTTACACGAACTCGACCCAACTCCCTGTCAATTATACAGACGACATCTTCGAAACCCTCCTGCTTCAGGATGAACTGCAGACAAAATACACGGGCGGAACGGTCCTCCATATTTTTCTGGGAGAGCAGGTGAGCGACCCGGGGATCACCAAGGGCCTTATCCGGAAGATCGTCACGAATTTCAAGCTTCCTTATTTCACCGTCACACCGACCTTCAGCGTCTGCCCTTCTCACGGGTATCTCAACGGCAGGCAGGAGAGATGCAGCATCTGCGACGAAGAGACCGAAGTCTATTCCAGGGTTGTGGGATACCTGAGGCCTGTCAAACAGTGGAACGACGGCAAGCGGGCTGAATTCAGCCTCCGCAAGACTTACAAACTCCATTTCCCGGCCGGTTACCCCGCGAGTCAGGATTTCTTCTCCACGGTCCACGAGGAAGGGAAAGAATACCTGTTACGAAAAGCCGGTCAGGTATCATAGTTCCCCTCATGTTCCTCGGGTTTCTGCAGAAAAATTCCCTCATAGACTATCCTGGCAAGTTGAGTTGCGTCTGCTTCGTGTCAGGGTGCAATTTCCACTGCCCTTACTGCCACAACCCGGAGCTGGTCAGAGGGAACCATGCCGGACTCTCACCCGTTGACGCAAGGAGCTTCTACGCTTTTCTTGCAGGCCGACGGGGGTTTCTGGAGGGCGTGGTGATTTCAGGGGGAGAGCCGACCCTTCGGAAGGACCTCCCGGAGATCTGCGGAACCGTCAAGGCCCTCGGTTATGCGGTGAAGCTGGATACCAACGGCAGCCGGCCCCTGGTGATCCAGAACCTGATTCAAGAAAGTCTTGTGGATTACATTGCCATGGACATAAAGACAGACCCGTCGCGCTATGCCTCAACGGTCGCGAAGGGGTTGGATCCCGACCTGATCGAATCGAGCATCCGGGTCATCATGGCCTCGGCCCCTGACTACGAATTCCGGACCACCTGCGCCCGCCCCCTGGTGGATGAAGGGGTGATAGAGAGGATTTGCGGACTGATCGAGGGCGCCAGGCTCCATGTGCTCCAGGCCTTTCGGGGAGAAAAGGTCCTCGACCCCGAGTTCTTCAGGGGAACCGAGCCCGCCTACACGCGGGATGAGATGGCCGCGCTCAAGTCGATCTCCGAACGCCGGGTGAAGAGCTGTATCATCCGCTAGCGTCATGAGGCAGAAATCCGTTGCCAAATCGAGCCGAGCCGAAGCCCCCCGGGGGTGTTCTCTCAGGACCGCAATATTGCCTCAGGGGCGTATTGAACGCCCCCATAATTTCGATAGTGGTACCGGGAAGGCACAGAGTGATGCGACAGTCGGAGAGATTCTCTTCTGGGGCTGTCCGTGGCGACTGTGAGGCCAATGGTGGCGTTAGGACGGCTATGGACGAATGTGATTGCGGCCTGGAAGAACACCCCCCGGGGGCTCCGGCTGAGTTGACTTATTCACCCGATCTGTAATTGAGGACGATAGCCGGTGACCGGTCTTCACAAGGCTATTTCAGGGCTGCCTTGAATTTTTCCGCCTGCTCGCGGAGGGTCTTCGCCCAGTCGAAGCTGAGGGGATCTGCGAAAACGACCTGGCCGGCGATGGCCTTAGCAACGGTCTCAGCGCTCTCGACCGAAAACTGGGGCTGGACAAAGATGACTTTGATTCCTTCCTTGCGGGCGAGGTCGATGATTCTTTTCAGCTGGCCCGGCTTGGGCTCTTTGCCCTCGATTTCAATCGGCACCTGCTCGAGGCCGTAGGCGCGGGCAAAATGGCCCCAGGACGGATGATAGACCATGAACTTCATGCCCTTCTTGCCCGAGAAAATGCTTCGCAGTTCGCAATCCAACGCTTCGATTTCTTCCAGGAAGCGCATACGGAGGCGAATTTGTGGAGCCGTGCATCCTCAAAAGTGATTCCCATGGCAAAGTAGATTTTCGCCTGGGATAGGCGAACCATCTGATTCGGTTTGGGCTCGTAGATATGGGGGTTGGCTCCCGGGGGCACCATCACGGAGACGTCAACGAGCCCTTTACCGATTTTCTTCACAAAGTATTTCTGGGGAAGGATGCTGACGAAGACGGGGATCCCCTGCGCGCCGAAGACCGGCGGGAGAAAGGCGAGAAAGACAACCCATGGAGCGAATAGGGCCGCGGCCAAGAGAAGGTTCATCAAGAGACCTCCCGAAAAAAACATGACTCGACTATTTTCCAGGCTCTTTCAAACGTGCTATAGATTCTCCTATCAGGAAACCTGTGCCTTTTGCAAATTCTCAAACAGGGTAACCATGGAAGGTGCCCCCAAGGGACCCACTAGGGCAATCGGGGAAGCTGCCCGAGAGCGGGGTTACCCACGATGAGCGAGGTCATTCGATGGCTCTGCCGGCAAACAAGACCAAGATCGTGTGCACCATCGGACCGGCATCGGAATCGCGGCAGGTGATGGAGCGGATGCTCCTGTCCGGGATGAATGTGGCCCGTCTCAACTTCTCCCACGGGGACTTTGCGGGTCACAAACAGGTGATCGAGAACCTGAGGGCCGCATCCAGCGCCACAGGCCGGCGCGTCGCCATCATGGCTGATCTGAGCGGGCCGAAGATGCGTATCGGCGAGCTGAAGGAGGAGCCCCTGGAACTGAAACCGGGCGACTCCTTCATCTTGACCACGGAAGAAATCCTGGGCGATGCGAGGAGGGCCTCTGTTTCTTTCTCTCGCCTGGCGAAAACCGTGAAACCCGGTGAAACCCTCTCGATGAACGACGGCTTCATCCAACTGGAGGTCACCAGGGTGGAGAGGGACGACGTCCACTGCAAGGTGGTGGTCGGGGGCGAGCTGCGGTCCAGAAAAGGCCTCAACCTGCCGGGCATTGACCTGGGGATCTCGGCGTTCACGGATCGAGACCGGGAATGCCTCGCCTTCGCCCTGGAGCAGGGCGTGGATGCCGTGAGCCAGTCCTTCGTGGAGTCAGGCAAGGACATGGATGCGGTTCGGAAGGCGGCGAGCGAACTCGGCCACAACCCGTTCCTGATCGCCAAAATCGAGCGGGCAAGGGCGCTGGAGCAGATGGAGGGCATCCTGAAGGCTTCCGACGGGATCATGATCGCCCGGGGAGACCTGGGCGTGGAAATACCGATCGAGGAAATCGCCGTGGTCCAGAAGCGCTTGATGCGGCAAGCGAACATCCAGGGGAAACCCGTGATCACGGCAACCCAGATGCTCCAGTCGATGACGACCTATCGCAGGCCGACCCGGGCGGAAGCGACGGACGTGGCCAACGCGATTCTTGACGGCACGGACGGGGTGATGCTCTCCGAGGAATCCGCCATGGGCCGTTATCCGGTGGAGTCGGTGGCCATGCTCGGCAGGATTGCTTCAGCGATCGAGCCTCACAGGCCGGGAATGAGAGTCCGCGAGTCCCTCAGGATGGCGGGGCGCGGGGAAAAGGTCAGCCTGACCGAGTTGATCGCCTCCAGCGTCGAAGGAGCCCTGGAGCGGGTGACACCAGCGGTGGTCATCGTGCCCACCCGGAGCGGGGTGACAGCCAGGAGCATTGCCCGCTGCAGGCCTCCGGTGTGGATCGTGGGCGTGAGCTCCCAGGAGGCAACATGCCAGAAATTGCAGTTCACTTACGGGGTCTACCCGGAATATGAACCGGATCATCCGGAGGACTGGAAAGCCTACGCGAAGAAGTGGGTTCATGATCACGGGGTCCAGGGGGATCTCGTGATTCTCACGGAAGGCCCCTCCTCCAAGCACCCTGAAATGAACAACCGGATGGAGCTGATAGACCTCAAGAAATGAAAAGGGAGTGTTGGAGTGCCGGCGTACTGGGGTGATGGATGTGTGGTTGGCGATGAACCCTGACTCCAATCGGGAATGCGATTGTTGATCCATGTTGAGGAGGCGTCTTATGTCCGATATCGATCTTGACTTAAGGATTCAAAGGCTCGGCCAGTGCCGGATTCCGTCCCCCATGGCGACGATTCAGTTCGTCCATGATGAAGAGTATGTGCTCTACCATGACCAATGGGCGGATGTGGAGGGATATCTCAGCAGCGGCAAAAAGCCCCCACGGTTCGAAATGGCCGGGCCCAGGGAAAAGATCTACTTCGATCCCTCAAAGCTCAAGTGCGGCATCGTGACATGCGGCGGTCTGTGCCCGGGTCTCAACGACGTCATCCGCGCCATCGTCCTGAGCCTTTTCTACCACTACAGGGCGGAGACCGTCTTCGGTTTTCGGTACGGGTTCGAAGGCCTGACCCATCGTCACGGCCACGCCCCGCTGGAGTTGACTCCTGATAAGGTCAAAGACATTCACAAGATGGGCGGGTCGATTCTCGCTTCGTCCCGGGGGCCGCAGGATGTCTCCGAGATGGTGGACACCCTGGAGCGAATGAATATCGGGGTTCTTTTCACGATCGGAGGGGACGGCACCCTCCGGGGAGCGCAGGCCATCGCCGAAGAGATCGGGCGAAGGGGTTTGAAGATCAGCGTCATCGGCATCCCGAAGACGATCGATAACGACATTTCTTTTGTGCAGGCCTCTTTCGGTTTCGAGACCGCCGTCTCCGAGTCAAGGGTGGCGATCGAATCCGCCAACACGGAGGCGACCGGCGCCAAGAACGGCATCGGCCTGGTGAAGCTCATGGGCCGGGAATCCGGCTTCATCGCCGCCTTTGCCACCTTGGCAAACAATGATGTGAACTACTGCTTGGTGCCGGAGGTTGCCTTCACCCTTGAGGGTTTGGTGAGAGTTCTGGAGGAGAGGCTCGAAAGAAGGGGGCACGCCGTGATCGTCGTCGGAGAAGGGGCGGGACAGGACCTGATGGGTGCGACAGGGGAACGGGATGCCTCGGGCAACGTGCGCTACGGGGATATCGGCCTTTTCCTCAAGGAAAGGATCAACGACCATTTCAGGAGACGAGGCGTAGAGATCAATCTCAAATACATCGACCCCAGCTACACGATCCGGAGCTTGCCCGCCAACCCCCACGATTCCGCCTTCTGTCTTCTCCTGGGACACAACGCCGTCCATGCGGCCATGACAGGGAGAACCAACATGCTGGTCGGCAACTGGAAGAACGAATTCACCCATGTCCCGATCCGGATGGCCGTTTCGAGCAGGAAGAAAATCAACCCGAACGGGAGGTTCTGGAGTACGGTGCTGTCCTGTACGGGGCAGCCGAGAGAGATGCTTTAGCAGGTTGCTGAAAAACACCCAGGGTTCCATCGCTTTTGAAAACCTCAAGGGGAGGGGATGAAACATGGTGGATATGGATAAAGCCCAGGAGGACGGAAGGCCCAAGGAATATCATCGGAACGGGATGAGCGTCGAGACCCTGAGCCGGGCGATCATGGACAGCCTCTACTACCGGGAAGCGAGGATTCCCGCGGTGGCCACGAGGAACGACTGGTACCTGGCTGTTTCCTACACGGTTCGCGACCGGATCGTCAGTCGCTGGATCAAGACCATCGAGAGTATCGTGAAGAGAGATATCAGGGTCGTCAGCTATCTGTCTGCCGAGTTCCTCCCAGGGCCCCATCTGGTCAACAACATGATCAACCTGGGCATCTACGAACAGATGAAACAGGCGGCGAGGGCGGTGGGCCTCGACCTGGATGCCCTCATCGAGCAGGAGGAAGAGCCGGGCCTCGGCAACGGCGGGCTCGGAAGGCTGGCCGCCTGCTTCATGGACTCTCTCGCCACCCTCGAAATCAAGGCGGTCGGTTACGGGATACGGTACGAATTCGGGATTTTTGACCAGCTTATCCGGGACGGCTGGCAAGTGGAGACGACCGACAAGTGGCTCCACCTGGGAAACCCCTGGGAGATCGAACGCCCTGAGATCGCCTATGAAGTCAGTCTCGGCGGGCAAACCTGGTCTTATTACGATCGCGAGGAAAGATACCGGGTACGGTGGATCCCCGAAAGGGTGGTCAAGGGCGTGGCTTACGACACGCCGATTCTGGGGTACAAGGTGAATTCCGTGAACCTCCTCCGGCTCTGGAAGGCGGAAGCGGTGGAGTCTTTTGATTTCAAGGCGTTCAACGTGGGGGATTACTTCGGCGCCGTGGACGAGAAGGTGAACTCGGAGACGATTTCAAAGATCCTCTATCCCAATGACGAACCAAGCCAGGGAAAACAGTTGCGCCTGGCGCAGCAGTACTTCTTTGTCTCCTGCTCCCTCCAGGACCTGATCCGGTTTCATCTGCTCTCCGGCAATGCCCTGGAGAGCTTCCACGAGTGGAATGCGGTTCAGCTCAATGACACCCATCCCTCCATCGCCATAGCGGAGTTGATGAGGCTGCTCGTGGACGAGCATCTCATGGAATGGGACCAAGCTTGGCATATCACGACCCACACCTTTTCATACACGAATCACACCCTCCTGCCGGAGGCGCTGGAGAAATGGCCGGTCTCCCTTTTCAAGGAGGTGTTGCCCCGGCACCTGGAGATCCTTTACGAGATCAATCGCCGGTTCCTGGACGAGGTGCGGCGGAAGTACCCGGGCGACGAAAAACGGGCCGCCCGCCTCTCCCTTTTCGATGAAGGGGGAGAAAAATCTGTCCGCATGGCCCACCTGGCGAGCGTGGGCAGCAGCGCCATCAACGGCGTTTCAGCCATCCACACGGATCTGCTGAAAAGGACGGTCCTTCGCGACTTCCACGAGTACTCCCCTGAAAAATTCCACAACGTCACGAACGGGGTCACCCCGCGACGGTGGATGGCCCTCAGCAACCCGGGAATGACGGCCCTCATCACGGGCAGAATCGGAGACCGCTGGATCAGCCACCTGGAGGAGAACCTGCGGGAGTTGGAGGAACACGCAGAGGACGATGAGTTCCGCAGGGGATGGCAGGAGGTGAAACGCCGGAACAAGGAGAACCTGGCATCGGTGATCGAGGAGCGAACGGGGATTATCGTTGACCCGGAAACGCTTTTTGACGTCCAGGTCAAGCGTTTTCACGAATACAAGAGGCAGCATCTGAACGTGCTCCACGTCCTCACCCTGTACAACCGGCTCAGGAAGAATCCCGGCCTTGACATCACCCCCCGCACCGTGATCTTCGGCGGCAAAGCGGCCCCCGCCTACACCATGGCGAAATTGATCATCAAGCTGATCCACGCCGTGGGAGATGCGGTCAACGCCGACCCGGACGTGGCGGATCACCTGAAGGTGGTATTTTTGCCGGATTTCAACGTCAAGCGGGCTCACCGGATCTATCCTGCCGCCGATCTTTCGGAGCAGATTTCAACGGCGGGCAAAGAGGCTTCAGGAACGGGAAACATGAAGTTCTCGATGAACGGCGCTTTGACCATCGGCACCCTGGACGGGGCCAACCTGGAAATACGGGAAGAGGTCGGTGAGGAGAACTTTTTCCACTTCGGCCTGACGCCCCAGGAGGTGGATGACCTGAAGTCTAAGGGATACCGTCCTTCGCAGCATTACGACTCGAACGAAGAGCTCCGGGAAGCTGTTGACCTCATTCGTTCAGGGTTTCTATCCAAGGATGATCCAAACCTGTTCAAGCCCCTGGTGGATTCCCTGCTCCATCATGATGAGTACATGCTTTTTGCAGACTACCAGCCCTACGTGGACTGCCAGGAGCGGGTGAGTGAGGCGTACCGGGATAAAGAGAAGTGGGCCCGGATGTCCATTCTCAACGTGGCACGGATGGGCAAGTTTTCCTCCGATCGTTCCATCCGGGAGTATAGCGAGAAGATCTGGAAGGTCAAACCCGTACCCATCAGCCTGGAGTAGAGCGTTTTCCCGGGCCAGGGGTCAACCCAGGGATCGGAACTGCTCCTGAGCGTGGTAGGAACTGCGGACAAAGGGGCCGCTCGCCACTTCCGAAAAGCCCATGGCAAGGCCGAGTCGCTTCCACGCTTCAAATTCCTCGGGCGGGATGAAGCGCTCCACCGGAAGGTGATCCATTGAAGGCTGCAGATACTGGCCGAGGGTGAGGGCCCGGCATCCGGCATCGCGAAGATCCGCCAGGACCTGCCGGACTTCTGCCGAAGTCTCTCCCAGGCCGAGCATGAGGCCGGATTTGGTGGGGATGGAGGGATCGATCTCCCGGGCTTGCTTCAGCAACGCGACGGACCGCTCATACACGGCTCCCGGCCTGACCGAAGGGTAAAGCCGCGGCACCGTCTCAATGTTGTGATTCAACACGTCGGGCCGTGCCTCCAGAACGGTTCTGAGAGATTCCCGGCTTCCCTGAAAATCCGGGATCAGAACCTCCACCAGGGTCCCAGGCGCTCGCCTGCGAATCGCCCGGATCGTATCGGAAAAAACCGCCGCCCCGCCGTCGGGCAGGTCATCCCGGGTGACGGAGGTGATCACCACGTACGTCAGGCCGAGCTTTTCCACGGCTTCAGCCACCCGGTTCGGCTCGTTTTGATCGAGAGGCTCGGGCGTTCCATGAGCGACGGCGCAGAAGCCGCAGTTCCGGGTGCACCGGTCACCCAGGATCAGGAAAGTGGCTGTCCCCTGGGAGTAGCATTCTCCGAGGTTGGGGCAGCCCGCCTCCTGGCAGACCGTGTGAAGGCCTGTGTCCTTCAAGATCTGCCTCACCCCGTGGTAAGTCGCTCCGGAGGGTATCCTTCGCTTGAGCCACGGGGGCTTGGCCAATCGTTTCGGGTTCTTCCTATTCTCAATCATACCGCACTGCCGTCGGCCTCTCGAGGAGGCCCGTTCAAGAGATTCTCAAGAAGCTTCACGGCGAGGGGAACCAGGCGCATGCCGAGGATGTTCTCCATGTGATGTCTCGCCGCTCCCCGGACTTCCTCCATCGGGATCTCTCTTCCCAGGAGCTCTTTCATGGAAGTAACCCCGACCCCGTCCAGGCCGCAGGGGTTCACCCACCCGAAGGGTTCGAGGCCTGTGTTGACGTTGAGGGCAAGGCCGTGAAAGGTGACGCCGTGGCGCACCGCGATTCCAAGGCTTCCGATTTTCGCCCCGCCGACCCAGGCTCCCCGGTTGAGAGGGTTGCGGTCTGCCCGGATGCCCCAATCCGCTACCGTGCGGATCATGGTTTCCTCGAGGGCTTCGACGAAATCAACCACCCGGCATCTCGCTTCCCTGAGGGCCACGATTGGGTATACGACGAGTTGTCCGGGCCCATGATAGGTGATGTCACCCCCGCGCTCCACGTGGATGACTTTAATCCCTCGGTCGTCAAGAAAAGCCTGGGGCATCTTGAGGTGGTCGAGGCCTCCCCTGCGGCCCAGGGTGAAGACCGGGAGGTGTTCCACGAAGAGGATCGCATCCCTGTCGAGGACCCCCTCCACCCTGGCCTTCACGAGCCTGATCTGCAAATCCCACGTGGCCTCGTAAGGTGTCAAAGGCAGGTCAACGGCATAAGACTCTCTCGGATCGGAGGGACGCATGGGGTCTTCGGGATCTACTCGGCCAGCTGAGGTTTTCTCGCCGCAGCCGCCTCGTCCAGCCTCTTCACCTTGCTTTTGGACGGCGCCTTTCGAAGGAGATCAGGATCCTCCTTCGCCTCTTGGGCGATGGACTTCATGGCCTGGATAAAAAGATCAAGGTCCTGTTTGGATTCGGTCTCCGTCGGCTCGATCATGATCGCGCCGCTGACGACGAGGGGGAAATAGACGGTGGGAGGGTGAAAGCCATAATCCATCAGCCTTTTCGCGATGTCGAGGGTCATGATCTTCTGCGCGCCCTGGTGCTTGTCCGTGAACACGCATTCATGCATGCAAGGCCTGTCAAAGGCTAAATGGTAGAAGCCTTTCAGTCTCTCCTTGATGTAATTGGCGTTCAGAACAGCAAGGTGGCTCGCTTTTTTCAGGTTCTCGGCGCCCATGGAGAGAATATAGGCATAGGCCCTGACCATCACGGCAAAGTTGCCGTAAAAGGCATGCAGTTTCCCGATCGACTCAGGAAAGTCCTCGGAGAAACCGTACCGGCCGTTTTCTTGGATCACCCGGGGGACGGGCAGGAAGGGCTCCAGCAGTTTCTTGACGCAGACCGGCCCGGCGCCGGGGCCGCCGCCCCCGTGGGGGGTGGAAAAGGTCTTGTGAAGATTCAGGTGGAGCACATCCACGCCGGAGCAGCCCACATCCATGACGCCCAGGAGGGCGTTCATGTTCGCCCCGTCCCCGTAAACGAGGCCGCCCCTTGCGTGGACGATGTCCGCTATTTTCTTGAGGTTCTCCTCAAAAAGGCCGAGGGTGTTGGGGTTGGTAACCATGATCCCGGCCGTATCTTCGTCCATCGCCTGTGCGACGGACTCCGTGGACAGGATCCCGTTTTCGTTCGTTGCGACGGGCACCGGCCGATAGCCGCACAGCACAGCGCTCGCAGGGTTCGTTCCATGGGCGGTGTCAGGGACGAGGATCTTGGAAGGGTGCCTGCCACGGCTTTTGTGATACCCGTTGATGAGGAGCATTCCGGTGAGTTCGCCCTGGGCGCCTGCTGCCGGCTGAAGGGTCACCGCGTCCATGCCCGTGATCTCCGCGAGAAAGCCTTCGAGCTGGGCCATCAGCTTCAACGCCCCCTGGCAGAGCTCCGCAGGGAGCATGGGATGGGCATTGGCAAAACCGGGAAGGCTCGCCAGCTTTTCGTTGATTTTGGGGTTGTATTTCATGGTGCAGGAGCCGAGGGGGTACATTCCCGTATCCACGCTGAAGTTCCATGATGAAAGCCTGGTGTAGTGACGCACCAGATCGACTTCGCTCAGGCCCGGCAGCTCAGGGCCGGGACCGGCGAGGGTTTCATCCACGGGAAAGACATCCACGTCGCGGCGGGGCAGGGAAAACCCCCTTCGCCCAGGGTTTCCTTTTTCCCAGAGCAGGGGCTCGTTGAGGATCAGTCCGGTCGTTCCCAAAGTCTCCTTCATGGCTGCACCTCCCTGAGCAGATCATCCAAGTCTTTCCTCGTTTTCGTCTCGGTGACGCAGAAGAGGTAGTGATCCTCCATTCCAGGATAATAGGGAGAGAGGGGAAGGCCTGCCACCACTTTCTTCTGGAGAAGCTTCTTGTAGGTCGAGGCAAAACCGGGCGGGGCTTTTGCCACGAACTCGTTGAAGGTAGGGCTGTCGAAAGGAATCGCAAAACCCTTCTCCCTCAGGGCCCCCTTCAGGTACTGAGCTTTGTCATGGTTGAGGCGCGCCAGGTCCTGAAACCCGCCTCCTCCCAGGGAGGCCATGTACATGGCAGCGGCAATGGCGCACAGGCTGTTGTTGGTGCAGATGTTGGAGGTCGCCTTTTCTCTTCGAATATGCTGCTCCCGGGTGGAGAGGGTGAGCACGAAACCCCGGCGGCCGTCGAGGTCAAGGGTTTGACCCACGAGGCGGCCCGGCATATTCCGGACATGCTTCATGGAGCTCGCGAACATGCCGAGTCCGGGACCGCCGAAAGCTTGGGGAACGCCCAGGCTCTGCCCTTCACCGCAGGCGATGTCGGCACCGGCCCTGCCCGGGCTCTTGAACAGGCCGAAGGCGAGGGGCTCGGTGAAACTCGTTATGAAGAGGGCGTTCTTGCGGTGAACTTCGGCCGCCACAGAGTCGAGATCTTCGATGCATCCGAAGAAATTGGGAGACTGGAGGGCAACGCCGGCAAGGCTGTCCATGCCCTCCAGGGCGGACACGTCGGTTCTTCCGTTTTCGAGTCCCGGGAGTTCCACGACCTCGTACCCTGTGGGCCCCAGGTAGGTTTGGACGACCCGGCGGTGATGGGGGTGAATCAGGGAAGAGACAGCCACCTTTTTCATCCGGGTGATCCGGAGGGCCATGAGAAGGGCTTCGGCCAGGGCGGATGCGCCGTCGTACAAAGAGGCGTTGGCCACTTCCATCCCGAGAAGCCGGGCCGTGAGGGTCTGGTACTCGTAGACAGCCTGAAGGGTCCCCTGACTTACCTCCGGCTGGTAGGGCGTGTAGGACGTGACGAATTCGGAACGGCTCAGGAGGAAGGAGACGGCCTGGGGGATGTGGTGCTCATAGCTGCCGGCGCCGACAAAGCACTTGCCCTCGGGTGGGGCCGCGACTTCTCGCGAAAGGGACCGCACGAGGTCGTTGAGCTCCCACTCGTTCAGCGGCTCCGGGAGGTCCATGCCCCTGGTGCGGCGGCACTCCCTGGGAATCAGGGCGAAGAGGGAATCGAGGCTTTTCGCTCCCACCGTCTCGAGCATGGAAGAGATCTCTTCGGGCGTGTGAGGCAGGTATCGCATTTATTTCAATCCTTTCAGCATCTCGACGTAAGTTTTCTTGGTCATCAATGTCTCCAGTTGAGAGGGGTCGGTCAGGTCGACTTCGATCATCCATCCCTCCTTGTAGGGGTCCTTGTTCACGATTTCGGGCGATTCCTCCAGCTTCTTGTTTACGCCGGAAATCCGGCCGGCCAAAGGCATGTAGAGTTCAGCCACCGCCTTGACCGACTCCACGGTTCCGAACTGCTCCCCCTGAGAGAGGGAAGCCCCCACCTGAGGGAGTTCGACGAACACGATGTCGCCCAGTTGATTCTGCGCATAGTCGCTGATGCCGATTCTCGTCTTCCCGCCTTCCTCTCCTGCCCATTCATGATCCTTCGCGTAACGCAGGTTGTCCGGGAGTGTGAGCTCACCGATTTCTTTCATCACCTGACCTCCTCTCTTGGTCCTGAGTATTACAAAATGTAAGGCACCTTCAGGTTATAAGCCTTGTACACGACAAATGTCTCCACGGATTGTACGTCCTTGATCCTGGCCACCTCTTCCGTGTAGAACTCCAGGAGGCCGAAACCCTCTTTCAGGAAAACAGACAGAATAAGATCGTAGCGGCCTGTCACCACGCTGACGGAGACGACGCCCCGAAGCCGGCTGAACTCCTCCCCCTTGTGGATCAAATCCATGGTCTGGAGCTTGACGCCCACGATCACGATCCGGTGACCTGAGAGGGCCTGGGGATCCACGAGCCCCGTGATCTCGAGGATGCCCTGGTCCACCAGCCGGTTGACGCGCGCTCTCACCGTGTTTTCGGACAAGGATAACTCAGCGGCGATCTCTTTGAAAGACTTTCTTCCCTGGCGGAGGAGCTTGACGATGGAAAGGTTGGTTTCGTCCATCCTGAGGCGTAACGCCTTCGGAGCCGCTTTGATTTTTTTCTTCATTTTCATGAAGAATGGGTATATCAAATTGATGAATCTGTCAATAATTTTTTGACTTCTTCATGATATCCTCAGATATATAAACAATTCACTTGAAAAAGCATCTGTCCCGTGGTAAGGATCGTTGGAGAACGGGGAAGGGCGAGGAGAGGAGGTCTGACATGGCTTGCAAGGTCACCGTCATCGGGGCTGGTCCCGGGGGATACACCGCAGCCATCAGGGCGGCTCAACTCGGCGCCGAGGTCACGGTGATCGAAGGAGACAACATCGGCGGCACATGCCTCAACTGGGGATGCATTCCTTCCAAAGTGATGAAAACGACCGCCGAGCTGTTCGACAAACTCCGGCGGCCGCAGGAGTTCGGGATCAAGCTGGAGGGCTCCCTTGCGCCGGACATGGGGGCCCTGATGGCGCGGAAGCGGGATGTGGTGGACAATCAGGTCAAGGGCCTCCTCAAGCTCTTCGAAAACCACAACATCCAATACCTCAGGGGGCTCGGGGCGATCCAGGGGATGAAGGTCTGCGCGGTAAGGCTCAGCGACGGCAGGACGATGGAACTCCCCTGGGACCGGCTGATCCTGGCTCCGGGGTCCTCCTTCACGGAGATCCCCTCCCTTCCCTTTGACGGCGCCGGGATTCTCTCCAGCAACGACGCCCAGTGCCTCCAGGAAGTCCCCAAGTCCCTTCTCATCGTGGGGGGCGGCGTGATCGGCTGCGAATTCGCCTTCATCTTCGCCTGTCTCGGGTCCCAGGTGACCGTGGTGGAGGCCATGCCGCGGGTATTGCCCCTTCCCTCCGTGGACGAGAGCTGCTCCAAAGTGATCCAGCGGGAAATGAAGAAGAGAAAAATCCAGCTCCACGTGAACCACACCGTGGACGCTGCGGAAAAAAGTGAAGGCGCGTACCGGGTAACCCTTCGGCCATCCGCCTCACTGAACGAACCTCAAGGGCCTGAAAAGAAGCCGATCGTGGTCGGAGCGGAGAAAATCCTCGTCTGTATCGGCCGCAAGCCGAACGTGGCGGGGACGGGCATCGAGACCGTGGGGGTCGGTGCGGACGATAGAGGGTGGCTCCATGCAGATGGGGAGATGAAGA
>JAGUZM010000184.1 GCA_020060805.1 Deltaproteobacteria bacterium
AAAGGCCCAGGCCACGGCCGCAGCGAGCAGGATCAGGTCTCCCGGGTTGAAACGCAGGTGGAGGAGGTAGGAGAGGGAGCCCTGTGAAATCAATCCTGTAACGCCGATCAGGCCCAGAACCGAGCCTACCAGTTGGCGCCGCGTGACCGGCTCCTGAATGATGAGGCCGGCGATCAGGGCTGTGATCAGGGGTGAAAAACCCTGGATCAGAGCCGAGTTGACGGCTGTGGAATACCTGAGCCCCAGGTACAGGAGGGGACTGAAGCAGACCACCCCGGCGAGGCCCATGGCGAGAATCCACCCCTTGTCCTTCCCGTAACGCCGTTCCTCCGGAGGCCGGGTCCGGAGGAGGAGGCCGAACAGGGCTGCGGCCAGGGTGAATCTCAGGGTGGTGAGGGTCAAGGGCCCGATATCGGCGCGCAACCATCGGCCCAGGACAGCATTGGAGGCCCAGGCCATGGTGGCCAGGTTGACCAGGGCTATGCCCCAGAACCGGGTGAGCCGCGAGGGGCTGTCTGCGAATTTCAGCATAGCCGATCGTTCCTTGCTGCAAAATCAGCGCAAAGGCGTCCAGGTCGTTTGGAGTCGGAATGCCCGGTGATTTATACCACAGGATGGGCATGGAATCGAGGGTTGGCCTCAGGGGTCCCGGGAAGAAGGGAATCGTTACCGACAGCCTTGTTGACTTGAAGGGCAAACTGACCCATACTGCTCAACAGCTTATCGTTTCGGTGAACCCGACAGTTTACGCGGGGGGAGGGGAGACATGGCGAAGGCGATCCGGATGTATCAGACAGGGAGCCCGGAAGTTCTGGTGTGGGAAGACCATGACCCGGGTCAGCCGGGCAAAGGGGAAGCGCTGATTCGCCACGAAGCGGTTGGTCTTAATTTCATCGACATCTACAACCGCACAGGCCTCTACCCCTTGCCGTCCCTGCCGGCCATCCCCGGCCTGGAGGGTGCAGGGATCGTGGAGGCGATCGGCGAAGGCGTGACCGAGGTCAATGTCGGAGATCGAGTCGCCTATGCGGGATTGCCCCCGGGCGCCTACGCAGAAGTGCGGGTCATCCCGTCCCATCGGCTCGTAAAGCTTCCTGAGACGATATCCACCAGACAGGCGGCAGGGATGATGCTCCGGGGAATGACGGCCCGTTACCTGCTCTACGGCTGCTACCGGGTGAAGAAGGGAGACACCATTCTGATCCATGCGGCAGCGGGAGGTGTCGGGCTGATTGTCTGCCAGTGGGCCAAGGCGCGGGGAGCGACCGTGATCGGCACTGTGGGGTCGAAAGACAAGGCGGCGCTCGCCGGAGCCCATGGATGCGATCATCCGATTCTCTACAGGGAGGAGGATTTCCCAGCACGGGTCATGGAGATAACGGGAGGAGAGGGTGTTCACGTGGTTTATGATTCCGTGGGCCAGACGACCTTCATGAAGTCCCTGGACTGCCTGAGACCCATGGGGATGATGGTCTCTTTCGGCCAGGCTTCCGGCCCAGTGCCCCCCTTTGACCTGAGCGTTCTCTCTGCCAAGGGGTCGCTGTTCCTTACCCGTCCCAGCCTGATGAAGTACACAGAAAAGAGGCAGGACCTCCTGGACCATGCCCGCGATCTATTCAAGGTGGTTACGAGCGGCGCGGTCAAGATCGAGATCCATCAGACTTATCCCCTGAGCGAAGCTGCGCGGGCACATCGTGATGTGGAGGCGAGAAAGACGACAGGGTCCACCGTGCTCATCCCGGGATGAGGGATGAATCCGGTCATGCGTAAGGAAAGCTTCTCCAGAAATCCTTGTCCTTGGATTTCCAGTCCGCTTCGAATTTTTTCTCGTAATACGATCCAAATCGATCCAGCCAGCGCCACCAGGTGCTCTTGCCCCTGTTCAGGGCCTCGAGGACATCCTCAAGATAATGGACGATGTTGACCATCTTGTCCTTGGGCACATAAAGGGCGGCCCCTCTTTTGTATGAGCGGATGGTGTGCTCAGGGCTCAGGGCGTGAGCTGTGAGCATCACGGGGATAACCTTCCTTTGCTTCGCTACGTCCAGCAACCGGTAACCGTCAACCCCCATGATATCCAGGACGGCAATATCGAAGGGCTGCGTCTCCAGCAAATCCCTGGCTTGCTCAAAGGCTGTTGCCTCTGTCACGTCGCACATCGGCAGCAGGTCTTTGAGGGTGGCGAGAACATCGGGTTCGTCATCCACGATCAGAACTTTTTTCTTTTCCAAAATACCCTTTTCCATGACAGGGCCTCCTTTTGTGCTGAATGTCGCCCACGGTAAAAGCGCCGCTCCCTCCGCATAAAAGGCTGTGTCACAATGTCATTTCGAGGCGTAAGCCGAGAAATCTTGATTTGACATGTATCTGGATTTTAAGATTTCTCCCTTCGGTCGAAATGACAAAAACCGTCCCACGCATGCTTACGACACAGCCTCTAAGGCAAGGGGAAGGGGCTTCGCTCAGTCTCTCGTGAGGCCTTTGAGAATAGAAAGGTTGTCCAACGCTTTTCCCGCTCCCACGGCGACAGAGGAGAGGGGATCTTCGGCGATGATGATGGGAAGCTTTGTTTCCGCCCTCAGGAGCCCGTCGAGGTTTTTGAGCAAAGCCCCGCCCCCTGCCAGGACAATCCCGTTGTCCACCAGGTCGGCCGAGAGCTCCGGGGGCATCTGCTCCAGGGCGGAGCGCACGGTAGCCAGAATCGTGTTGAGCTGCTCCGAGATGGCTTCCCTCACCTCATCCGAATCGATGGTGAGGATCTTCGGGATGCCGGTTGCGAGGTCTCTTCCCTTGACTTCAACCGTCTCCACATGCTCGCCGGGATAGGCATTGCCGATGGTCGTCTTGATGATCTCCGCTGTCGTGCTCCCGATGAGAAGCCGGTATTTGCGCTTCACGTATTCCATGATCGCCTCATCCATTTTATCGCCGGCGACCCTGACGGAGAGGGATAGAACGATGCCTCCCAGGGATATAACCGCAACCTCGGTGGTCCCTCCCCCGATATCCACGACCATGTTGCCCCGGGGTTCCGTGACCGGCAGTCCCGCGCCGATCGCGGTTGCCATGGGTTCCTCGATAAAGAAGACCTCCCTGGCTCCCGCAGACTCAGCGGACTCCCGAACAGCCCTTTTTTCTACCGGGGTGATGCCGCTGGGAACGCCGACGATGATCCTGGGCCTCACCAGACGGCTCCGCTGGTGCACTTTTCTGATGAAATACCGGAGCATCGCTTCGGCGATCTCGAAATCGGCGATCACCCCGTCCTTCATGGGCCGGATGGCGACGATGTTGCCGGGCGTGCGGCCCAGCATCAGCTTTGCTTCTTTGCCCACGGCCAAGACTTTGTTGCTTCCCCCGTGTTCTTTCTTGACCGCTACCACTGAGGGCTCGTTCAGAACGATCCCTTTGGCTTTGACGTAAACGAGGGTGTTCGCAGTGCCCAGGTCGATGGCCAGATCATGGGAAAACAAACCTGAAATGGAATCGAGAAACATAGTGGACCTCTCTCCGCAGTGATGGATAAGATCTAATTATATATAACTTATCGTCATTTTCAAACAGATAATATGCATAAAGGACAGGGAAATAGAGCGTTCGGGGCCACCAGGGGCACCGTGGCCTATGGCGCCCTGGATGGAAGGGTTGCAGGGGGCCCTGGGGCGGGGCTTCAGCGGGTCGGCTGTTCCTCGCGCAGGGGGAGGCGGTATTTCTTCATCTTTTTGTAAAGGAGGGACCTGTGGATGCCGAGCATGCTGGCGGCGCGGGCTTTGTTGTAACCCGTTGACTCGAGGGTGTAGAGAATCGCCTCCTTCTCAGCTCTGTCCTGGACGAACCTGAGGGAGGTGCGGGAATTGTCGGAAGACTTCCGGGTCCGCTGGATATAGGGCGGGATGTCGCACGGGAAAATGGTGTCACGCTCCAGGTACGACGCGATCCTCTCAAGGACGTTGGAGAGTTCCCGGGCATTCCCGGGCCAGTCATGGTTCATGAGCGCCTCTGCCGCCTGAGGATCTATCTTTATCCCGCTCACACCCATCTCCTGGGCGATGCGTTTCAAGAAATGCTCTGCCAGGGGGATGACGTCTTCCCTTCGCTCCCGGAGCGGCGGGATGTGAAGGGTGATCACATTCAGCCTGTAGAACAAGTCCTTGCGAAAACGGCCCTCCTCCAGCATCTCTTCCAGGTTGTGGTTCGTCGCTGCAAGAAGCCGGAAATCGGCTTTGATCAGAGAAGTGCTCCCGACTCTTTCGAATTCCTTCTCTTCCAGGACCCGCAGGAGCTTGGGCTGCATCTCTATGGGGAGATCACCGATTTCGTCGAGAAACACGGAACCGTGGTTGGCCAATTCGAATTTTCCCGGTTTTCCAGTCGCCGCCGCCCCGGTGAAGGCGCCTTTTTCATAACCGAAAAGCTCTGATTCAAGGAGATCTCGCGGGATGGCCGGACAGTTCACGCGAACAAAAGGAAAGGGTTTTCTGGAACTGGCGTGATGAATGGCCTGGGCGAGGAGCTCTTTCCCGGTGCCGGATTCGCCGGTGATCACAACGGGCAGGTTCGTGGCCGCGGCTCTGACAGCCTGCCTCTTTATCGCCCTCACGGCCGGGCTCGCCCCCACGATGCTCTCCAGGGTGTAGCGCGTGGAGCGGAGAGAGAGGATTTCATTTTCATACAGGCTCAGTTTGGATTCCAGGAAAGAGACCTTCCCGGCCAGCTTGCTGGCCGTGCTCGCGCTGTCGAAGAGGACGAGGCCCAGAACAGCGATGACTTGTCCTTTTTCCCAGATGGGCACACGGTGGACCAGAAACGCCCGGTCCTTGAACTGATGGGGGTAGTTGATTTCTGCCTGTCCTGTTTTGGCGACAATATGGAGGCGGGAATGGACTCCCAGGTCCGTGGCGTGCTTGCCGATCTTATCCTCCGGCTTGATATTAAGAAACCGGGCATAGGTGTCGTTGATGTATACGACCGTGCCCTCATGGTCCGAGACGATGACGCCGACCTGCATGTTGTCCACCAGCTTCTTGAAGAAATCTTTCTTCTGCGCAAGGGCCTTTGAGCCCTGTCTCGCTTTGTTTGGGTAGCCCATGGGGTCCTCCGTCTCAGCGATGAGACATGTTTCTATTTTGAGACATCTTGGCCAACCATAGCCCCTTCTCCCCCGGAGGGCAAGACCTATTGGAAAGATGGGAGGTAAGCCTTTGAAAAAATGTGATTAAACCGATCCGCCGGGAAAGCGAAAGAACCCCTGGCACAGGCCTTTTGGAAGATCTCTGACCTTGGCACCGTTCTGGCAAGGGAAAAACCCAGGTTCCGTGAATCCCCGTGGAAACACCGGAACCCGCTTTTCTCTGAACACGCTCCCTCTCGAAAAAAAGCTTTCTAAACCCCATGGAACCGACCCAATCAGGGAGGGTCTCTATGAATATCGGATCTCTCTTTTCAAGGCATGCCCGGTACCGGCCGAACAAACTGGCCGTGGTTTTTGAGCAGAAACGACTGACCCACCTGGAGTTCAACAAGAGCATCAACCGCCTGGCCAATGCGATGCTCGCCCTGGGGATCACCAAGGGAGACAAGGTCGCCACCATCCTTCCCAACTGCCTGGAGCAGCTCGAGGTCTACTGGGCCTGCGCCAAGGTGGGGGCGGTTGTCGTCCCCCTCAGCGTGCTCCTTCGCGGCAAGGCGATCAGCACGCTCCTCCGGGACTCTGATTCGGTCATGCTGATTTCCAACGCCGGCTTCGTGAAGACCGTTGACCCTATCAAGGCCGAACTCCCGGGGATCGCCCACGACCGTTACCTTCTCGTAGACGGCTCGGGCACGGGCTACAGGGACTATGCTGCGCTGAAGGCGGCGGCGAGCGACGAGGAGCCCGGCGTGGAGGTGAACGAGGATGATCCGTTCAACATCATGTACAGCAGCGGCACCACCGGCCTCCCCAAAGGGATCGTCCACACACACAGGATTCGGGCGGCCTACGGCACGTCTTTTGCGGCAGCCTACCGGATGACGCCGGAGAGCATCACCATGCATGCGGGGGCGATCGTGTTCAACGGCGCCTTCGTGGATCTCATGCCCACCGTGTTCGTCGGGGCGACCTATATCCTCCTCAAGCAGTTTGAGCCTGTCTCTTACATCGACACGATCGAAAAGGAGAAGGTCACCCATGTGATGATGGTTCCCGCGCAGATCATCGCCGTTCTGAATGCGCCGAACTTCTCTGCGAAGAAGCTCCAGTCTTTGGAGATGATCCTCTCCCTCGGCGCCCCGCTCCACCGGGAGCACAAGGAGAGGCTCAACAAGCATTTGCCGGGCCGGTTTTACGAACTCTACGGGCTCACGGAGGGTTTTGTGACGGTCCTGGACAAGTACGACTATCCGGCCAAGCCGGATTCCGTCGGGGTTCCGCCCCAGTTCTTCGACATGAAGATCCTGGGGGAGAATGGGAAAGAACTGCCCCCGGGTCAGGTGGGTGAGATCTGCGGCAAAGGGCCCATCCTCATGCCGGGCTATTACAAACGGCCGGACCTCACGAAAGCGGCGATCGTCGATGGATGGCTCCACTCCGGCGATATGGGCTACGTGGACGAGGACGGATTTCTCTACCTGGTGGACCGGAAGAAGGACATGATCATCACGGGCGGTGTGAATGTCTATCCGCGGGACATAGAAGAAGTCGTGGTGCAGCATCCCGCCGTCCGGGAGACGGCGGTGTTCGGGATTCCGGACGAGAAGTGGGGGGAGACGCCCCTGGCAGCCGTCATCCTGAGTTCTCCGGGCGCGGTCGGCGCAGAGGAACTCAAGAACTGGATCAACGATCGGGTGGAGGCTAAATTCCAGCGGGTTTCACAGGTCGTCATCATGGACGATTTCCCTCGCAACGTGGCAGGCAAAACCCTGAAGCGGGAGATGAGGGAGAAATACTGGGCCGGGAAGGCGACCAAGCTTTAGGGCTGCCGAAGGATCACGGAGGCGGATGCGAAAAGAAAAGGAAGGGGTGATGGTTTGAACTTGAAGGGGGAAACATATCAAACACGGATGGAGGAACCAATAAGGAAGGAGGGGCAAAAATGAAAAAGTGTTATCTCAGGGTTTTGTTCGTGGTTTTCGCCGTTTTCTTGGCCGGGCAGCTTTCTTTGGCCACGACCTCGGAGGCTGCGGAGACCGTGAAGTTCGGATGGGTGGCTGATGTGACGGGGATTGGAGCGACTTTCTATGTGTCGCAGAAGGCCGCGCTGGAACTGTTCATCGAGGAGACCAATGCAGCCGGCGGCGTTCTGGGCAAGAAACTGGAGCTTTTCATCCGTGACGCTCAGCTGAAGCCTGACATCGGGTCCAACATGGCTCGTGAATTGATTCTGAGCGAGAAGTGTGATTTCCTCATCGGGCCCACGAGCAGCGGGGTGGCTCTGGCGGCGACGAAGGTGGCCCAGGAATTCAAGAAGATCATCTACTTTCACACCTCCAACACGGAGAAACTGACGACGACGGACTTCCAGCCTTACATGTTCCAGGTCGTTCCCAACACGGGCATCGAGGGAAGAGGCATCGCCCTCTACCTGTCCAAGAAACCTTACAAACGGTACTCCTACATCGGGCCGGACTATGCTTACGGCCACACCCAGTGGGAAGCCTTTCAAAAAGACCTCCAGAAGCTCAAACCCGATGTACAGATCCTCGACGCGGTCTGGGTGAAGCAGGGGGAGACCAATTACGCCTCCTACATCCCGACCCTGATGGCGAAAAACCCGGAGATCATCTACACGAGCCTCTGGGGGGGAGGGCTCAGCAGCTTCATCAAGCAGGCCAACCCTTACGGGCTTTTCAAGAAGGCGAGCATCACGTCCCTCTATGACCTGGACATGCTGAGGGGAACGGGGCTTGACATGCCGGAGGGAATGCTCGGCTACGCCCGTTGCCCGTTCTACGCCGTAGACACTCCCGCGATGAAAGCCTTCGTGAAGAAATACAATGATAAGTACAAGGAATGGCCGTCGGATTGGGCTATCATGGCCTACGACGGCATGATTGCCCTCACGACGGCGATCAAGAAAGCCAACAGCCTCGATTCCGACAAGGTGGTGGCGGCTCTCAAAAACCTTCGTTTCGACTCCCTCCGAGGCGCGCGCTATATCCGAGCCGAGGATCACATGGCCAACGTCGGCATCTACGTCGGCTACACCGTCAAGGACGCCAAGTACAAGGACTTCCTTGTGATGAAAGACGTGGAAGAGGTGCCCGCGGAGAAAGTGTGGCTCCCCGTGAGCGAGCTCAAGGCCATGCAGCCGAAGTGAGCGAAGACCTGGTGCCATGACGATCGAATTCTTCATCTTCTTATTCGTCAACGGGCTCAGCATGGGCATGGTGCTGTTCATCATCGCTTCCGGGCTGACGCTCGTGTTCGGGGTCCTGAGGGTGATCAATTTCGCCCACGGGTCCCTCTACATGATCGGCGCCTACCTGGCGTTCTCCCTCAGCACGGTCATACGGGGTGATTCGATTTTTCCTTTTCTTGTTCTTCTGATCGTTGTCCCGGTAGGCGTTGCCGTGATCGGGTTTGTCCTGGAGGCCACGCTTTTCCGGCGCATCTACCGTGCGGAACACCTGCTTCAGCTTCTCCTGACCTATGCCCTTGTCCTTATCCTTGACACCACGGTTCGGGTGATCTGGGGGGGGACATCCGGAATGTCCCCCGCCCGTCCATCCTGGCCGGATCGATCGACTTTCTCGGATTGTATTTCCCGACCTACAACATTTTCATTCTCTGCCTCGGCTCGGCCATCGGTATCGGGTTGTGGTTGTTGCTCTACCGCTCGAGGGCGGGCAATTTCATCCGGGCCGCGGTGTCACACCCGGATATCCTGGGGTCCCTGGGGGTCAACGTGTCGTGGGTCATGACAGGCGCCTTCATGGTCGGGTGCTGGCTGGCAGGGCTCGGCGGGGTTTTGATGGCAGGGCTTTCCAACGTCACTCTGGGGATCGGCATGGAAAAGATCATCGAATGCTTTGCCGTGGTGGTCATCGGAGGGTTGGGGAGCATCGGGGGGGCGATGGTCGGTTCCATCATCATCGGCGTGGGAATCACATTCATCCAGTTGCCCCTGAGCCGTCTGGCCGTCGTGTTTCCGTACATCGTCATGGCCCTGGTCCTCATTCTGAGGCCTTACGGGCTTTTCGGCAAACCGGAGCGATGATCGGAGTAAACGTGAGCGATAGATGAACGAGCGGAGTACATTGAGC
>JAGUZM010000206.1 GCA_020060805.1 Deltaproteobacteria bacterium
ATCCCGCGAGTGCTCGAGCACATTCCTTGGGTCGACCTCTGAACCCCCTGCCAGGCCCACCCCTGCACTGTCCGGGGTGAGATCCTTGAAAACGAAGCTCCAGTCTCGCAGCGCCATGCCCCTGCGAACCACATTTTCCAGTTCCCTCACGTTGCCCGGCCACTGGTAAGCCTGGAAGTGATCGGAAATGTCCTTAGGCACTTCCAGCGTATCCTTCTTCATCTCGAAGCAGTATTTCTGAAGAAAGTAGTGGATGAGAAGGGGGATGTCCTCTTTCCTTTCCCGCAGAGGGTGGACCTTGATGTGGGCCACATTGAGGCGGTAGAAAAGGTCCTTCCTGAATTCTCCCAGCCTGACCTTTTTCGCCAAGTCGGCGTTGGTCGCCGCCACCACGCGGGTGTCGGTGATCTGGTCATGAATTCCGCCCAGCCTCACAAACGCCTTGTCCTCGAGTATCTGGAGAAACTTCACCTGGAGGTTCAGGGAGAGGTTGCCGATTTCATCGATGAAAAGGGTGCCTTCATGGGCAAGTTCAATCCGGCCTGGTTTGTCTCTGTCGGCTCCGGTAAAGGCGCCCTTCTGGAAACCGAAAACCTCGCTCTCGATCAACTCATCGGGCAATGTACCGCAGCTGATCTTGACCAGTGGCCCTTTTCTCCTCGGGGAGTGATAATGTACAGAGCGTGCCACCAGTTCCTTGCCCGTGCCTGTCTCACCTGTGATCAGGACCGTGATGTCCTTGTCAGCGAAGTGGCGAACTTTCTGTCTCACGGCTCGAACCGCTTCGCTCTGACCGATGATGATCGGGGCATCGGGCGAGATCTCGCACTCGGACTGTCGTTTCAGGACATCCGCAACGGTCCTGGACATTTCTTCAGGGGTCAGATCAGCGGGGACACAGTACATGTTCTCAAAAGCGGGCATTTCAGATCCGTCTTCGCCCCGGTATCCCTTTCGCGCCAGGACGATGGGGATTGAAGGGTTTAGGATCTTGATCTTATGGGTGCACTTTCGGCAAGTTTCCTCATCCAGGGAGGGCCCGAGAACCGCAAGCTCCGGACCAAGAGAGGCAAGCTCGCCGATGGATGTCCCAGGTCCGGCGTGTGAGAAGGAGATAGGGTCGGCGAGCTGAAATTTTTTCTCCAAATCGGCCGCCCCATCAGCATCGCTTTCGATAATCAGAACCTTTAGCATACCCTTTCCTCGATGCTCTAGGCTTTACACAAATTTGAATCGTCAACGGCAAAATGATCATCACGAAACCACGAAATCCGGAAAACACGAAATAAGGAAAGTCTGTGAATGCGGCTACATTTTTTTCGTGCTTTCTTCCTTTCGTGTTTTCGTGATTGGTTTTGACTTTTCTTCACTTCGTCATCTCACTCCTGTCTCCTGGCTCCCTTGGCCCGCCGCAGCCTCTTGGCGAAGGCGGCTGCCTCCTGGCTCCTGCCTTCCAGCGCTCTTGCGATCGCCTGGCCCAACTGCGCCATGCTGCAGGGTTTCACGATATAGCCTTTCAGGGGCGTGCGCATATCGGGGCTGATGCGGTTGGGGCCTGCATCTTCGTAGCCCGACACGATGATGATCTTGGCATCCGGGTATTTTTCCATGATTTTCTTTGCGCAGGTGATCCCATCCATTCCAGGCATCCCCCGGTCCATGAGCACCACATCCGGGTTCCACTTTTCGTACTTGTTCACCGCGTCCTGAGGCTTCTGGACTGCTATCGCCTCATATCCAAGGCCCCTGGTTGTAGAAGCCAGAGCTTCGAGGGCTGGACCCTCGTCATCAACAATCAGTATCTTTTCTTTTTTCCCGCGCCTTATCTCCTTGTGGGTACGATCGAGCTCTTTTTTCTCCCCCTCCTCGCAGGGTAAAGCGATGGTGAAGGTGGTTCCTTTGCCGGGTTTCGACGCGACCGATATGGTCCCCTTGTGCTCTTTGATGATTCCGTGGACCGTGGAAAGGCCCAGCCCTGTGCCCTTACCCACTTCTTTTAGGGTGAAGAAAGGATCGAAGATCTTTTCCAGCGTCTCCTCATCCATTCCAATACCCGTGTCCGTCACCGTCGCAATGATACGGTCTCCTTGCCTCGCTGCCTGGACCGCGAGTTTGCCTCCATTCGGCATCGCATCGCTTGCGTTGCTGAAAAGATTCATGAAAACCTGGCTCAGGAGGGAGCGGTTTCCTTTGACGAAGAGGCTTGTTTCCACCTCGGATTCTATATGGATGCTTCTGTTGAGGACACGGCCGATCACTTCCTGGGTCTGACGGATGACATCGGCGAGGTCCAGGTGTGCGAGGTTGTATTCTCCTCCCTTTCTGGAAAAATGGAGCAGGCTGTTGATGAGATCCACGCCCTTTTCCACGGAATCATAGATCTTCTCGGAGAGAACCCGGATGTCCCGTCTTTCGCCGGAAAGAAGTTCCAGGAGTTCCGTGTTGCCTGAGATCGCCTGCAGGATATTCCTGAAGTTGTGGGCGATACCCCCCGCAAAAATCCCGATGGATTCCATCTTCTGGGAAGCGAAAAGCTGCTGCTGAAGGACCTTCTGCTGTTTTTCGGCTTTTTTCTTCTCAGTGATGTCATCGATGATGACGACGATTTCGCCCCCCGGAAGCCTGTAAGCATCATACTCCCGCCATCCCACCGCTTCCTCGCCCTCGAAAAAGGTGAGGCCGGAACCCTCCGGTCGTCCTGTCTTCCACACGCGCCGCAAAACCTTCAGGATATCCGTCGATTCATAATGGGGAAACACGTCCAGCATACTCCTGCCGCGCGGGTGGCTCTCAGCGACCTTTTCCATCCTCCGATAAGCGTCGTTCACGTCCACCAGCTTGAAATCCTTGCCACCACGTGTCGCCTCATACACCGCAACCCCGCTGCTCATGTGGTCGAATATGGCCTTGAGTCGAGCCTCGCTCCCCTTCAGTTTTTCTTGTGTCTCAAGAAGGTTTCTCGTTCTCTCTCCGACCATCTTCTCGAGGCTCGCATAGAGCATCGCGTTCTCGATGGCGATAGCGGCCGGCGTGCAGAGAGCGGTCATCAGGGACAAGTCCTCCTTCCGAAATCCGTACGGCCTGTGGATGGAGTCCACGTAGATGGCACCCCTGATCATGGATTTGCTTACCAGGGGCAGGCACATGAGGGACTTGATCTGCATGAGTTCCATGCTCTCGGAGCGCTTCTCACGGGGTTCAGCCGGGATATTGGACATGATCACGGCTTTTGCCTCCTTCATGACTCTCTCCACCACGCTCCGGCTGTACACTCTTTCGCCACAGGCCTTGACACTCTCTGGCTTCACCCGCCAGATCACATCCCTGATCCGGCCTGTTTCTTCATCGGCGAGGATTACGGCGCCCCGGTCAACCCTTTTGAGCAGGTCGAAGATGCAATCCATGATTTTCTCAAGAGTGGTGTTCAGGTCCAGACTCTGCATCAAGACGCTGGACACTTTGTACATGAGTTCGAGGTTTCTGAGGGAGGTCTTCGGCCGATCCATTTCCAGGGTGTCTGAGAGCATACCTTTGGGTCCGGAATAGTCTCCATCAGGCAGAAGATCTCCCTGGTACTTCTTACCCAAGGATATGAAAGTGTTTCCTATCTCTACGGGGATCGCCTCTTTGACTTTGATATCTTTCCCCGGACCGATCGCCTTGCCGTCAACATAAGTCCCGTTGGTGCTTTGGAGGTCTTTGACGAAGAATTCGCCTCCTTGCTGGGATATCTGCAGATGGTGGCGAGAGATGAGGGTATCTTCAATGCATATGTCGTTGTCCGGCGCGCGGCCCACCAGGGTGACATCGGGTTGGAGATTATGGGGCCCCCCTTTTTCCGGGCCTGTCAGAATATAGAGCTTGGTCATGGCACACCCGTCGCCCTGGGTCCGCCCAGAAGCTGACTGATTTGATCTTTAAGAAGAGACATCTTGACGGGCTTGGCGAGCACAAGATCCGCTTTTTTCTCCAAGGCCGCGGATTCAGGCTCTTTACCGTAGCCCGTGATGGCGATGATAGGGACGTGAGGCCGTTTTTCCTTGACCGCACTCACCACACCCACCCCACTCACGTAGGGCATGACGATGTCCGTGATCACCAGGTCATAGGTTTCGGTCTCCACCTTTTTTAGGCCCTCCATCCCATCCCTCGCACCGATGACCGTATAGCCCTCATAGGCGAGATGCTTTTCGATCATGGCGAGAATGTTGGGGTCGTCTTCGATGACAAGAATCGTGTTGTGCTTCCGTTCCTCCATTCGGTAACCCCTCCCATCTCTGTCAACAGGCCCTATTTAATACATTAATTCTATCTTAGACTTACCCGATAGGCCAGGCCCTTTTTGCCGGGGGACCCTTGCCAAAAAGGCGTAACTTCTTGCCAGAAAACGGCAAGATTGTTCTTCCCGGAATGGCAATTCCTTACATATTCCCTCACCCTGCTTTCCCAACGTAATTGCATCTATCTGTAATAACACAGAAAAACCGCATGACTTCGGGTTTAGCATGGTTCTTGCGAGAGGGAGAAGAGAAAGGCGCTATCCGGTATCACCAGGGACCAGAAGGGAGGTTCACAAATACCATGAAACAAGCCGCTGTTCGGATGGATGAAAAGTGGCCTCTTTCAACTCTATCGCCTGAGGACGCCGACGAGATACTGGAGGCGATCCAGGAAGCCGAGAAGGAGATAGAACAACTCACCTTTGACGACGATCCGCGTTGCCGAGCGCAAGGGGTGAAATGCACCCTTCGCGCCTGGGAGTAAGCCGTTTCCTTTCAACCTGCTTTCCGTGATCCCTCGGGAACCCTGTCCCCTGCCTAAAAGGCCTGCCCAAGCCTGGTCCACCCGGACATCATGAGACTAAGATCCATTCCATTGCAGGGAAATCGACTCCCCGGTATCGGGTTTTCCCTGGGGGTCTCTTTCAGGCAAATGCGATGAGGGCCACGCGGTACAGCAGACCTACGGCTCCGGATGCGAAGATGACGATGATGATGCTCAATCCGAAAAAGTGAATCACCGCTGCTGCCACAACAGCCATCACCGCAGGCTTGAGGCCGTTGAAAATGGATTCAACCCATGGAATGCCGCCATGGGCAACGTAGATGTAGCTGAGGGCGAAGAGGACGAACATGGAAGGGATGACGAAAAGTGCCCCGGCGATGATCCCTCAGGGGATCTTGTGCAGCAGCCACCCGATGTAGGTGGCCAGTTGCTGCGCTTCAGGTCCGGGCAACAGCATGGAATAATTCAAAGCATTCAGAAACCGCTCCGTGCTCACCCACCTTCTTCTCTCAACCAGTTCGTGCTGCATGATCGCAATCTGTCCTGCAGGGCCCCCGAAGCTGATGAACCCGAGCTTTAACCAGAACCGCAGGGCCTGCATAAAAGTAGGGTGAGGGGGAGAGGAGATGCCCTGTTTTTCCGGCGACGGATCAGAATGACCCTGTCGCTCATCTGAAGGTGTTACCGTGAGGCTTGCCATCGCGTCTTTTCCTTTCGAGGATAATCAGGAATTCTCTTCGGGGCTAGGTCTCCTGGTTCAGGCTGCACGACAGAGGATGATGAACGGGCTCAGGTGCATGCCCTTCTGACCAAACCCTGAATTTCGCCGTGGTAAGCCAGATACCGCTGAAGGGTGAGATCGTTCTTCCCGTACTTCACGTTTTGTGACAGGATCTCTTCGAACCGCCCTTCAGCATCCGCATCCTTTCCCACCACCCCATCGCTGATGATATCCACCAGCCTGTCGGCATAGATGATGATCCGCTCCTCAAGGGATTTGAGGCGGTAATCCTTTTTTGGCAATCCGAGCTCCGTCGCCTCTTCTTCCGTGAGGCCGCCCCGGATGTGCTTCTCCATGATATCCGTAACGGCTTCGGGCAACCCGAGGCTCCTCCCCAGTTCCGCGCCGATTTTTCCGTGCTCGATACCGTGGGTCTTGGCCTTGCCCAAGTCGTGGAACAATGCCCCCCGGACGATAAGATCCATGTTGAGAGGCTGGCAAGTCCTCCGGGCAATCTCCACGGCCTTATGGGCCACCTTGCGGCAGTGGGCAATGTCCTCCTCCGACACACCCGCCCGGCGCAGGAGCTGCACATCGGCCTCAGCCACGCCGAAGGGGTCGGCCTGATGTTTCCTGATCTCAGGCATCGCTAACCTCCTGTGGATGCTATCGTTGTTCTCCGCACAGAAAAATGTGTTTAACGCTTCTTCCCTCTGCCAAAATGCGCATACAGTTCGTCCAGGATGCCCACGCCCTTATCCATTTTCTCCTGGTCTGAGTAATGGGATTCGGCAATCCCTGTCATCAAGGCCTGCAAGCCGGGCACCTCCGGCCTTCCGTATTTTTCGTCTCTAAAGTCCATGTCATGGACGATTTCCGCGATGTGGCTGAGAGCCTTGTCTCCAAGCCCTAGGCGCTCAACCATGACTTCGAAGGTGCAAAGACCTCCCTCGTGGGTGAATTCAGCCTCGAACATGTCGAAGCGGATCTCGTGCTTCTTCGGCGCATACTTCATCGCATCCACGAATTTGAACTTGGCGCCCCTTTCGATAAAACGCCTTATGAGCCACCCGCATGCAATCCTGTCGATGTACACATCCGCCCTCGTCACCCACGTTTTTCCCTTCAGGCTCTCTACACTCTCCTTCATCTTGACGTCGCTTGCTTTCTCCCCCTTCAGTCGGTCAAGAATACCGGATATCAGGAATTCAGCGGCGCTCCTCTCCGGCGTCGGGAAGAAGTCAACCGCAACCGTGTCTTGCAACCTCTTTTGAAGTTTGGACAGGCGGGATTTTTTCTTTTGGATTCTTTCGATCGAGTCTGAGCCTGTCTCTTTGATCTCTTCCTGCACTGATTGAGCCTCTTGGAGGATCTTCTCGTACTCCCCTCTTCTGGCCGACTGGAACAAGGAGACGACGTCATCATCCGACAGCCCTTCCAGGAAGCCCGCCTCGCAGATGGAGCCTTCTCCCTTTCCTTCCACGATTTCTCTCAGTATCCACCGGAAGTCCTCGTGGGCTTGATCACTTTTAGGGAGCACATAGACAGACTGCTTCACGGCAACCGCCCCCACCTGTTGAAGCCTCCGCCAGATCTTCACCCTCAGGTAAGCAGGCTTGGGCGGAATCTGATGGATGAGCAGGAGCCAATCCTTCATTTTAGACGTCCCCATAGAATACCCCCGGAATTCATTGGTACTATCGTTACACGAATAATATAACGATTGTATCATTTGTCAAGATTATACCTCATCATTTTTCCCCCGGACCAGACCACCCCTTTTTCGTACAATGATTTCGGTTTTTCACGCACCGGCAGGCGGTTTAATCAGCGGGGGATGAGGGCGGGAAAGGTTTGCGAGGGAATGCATGCCCCCGCCTGACCTTCCCCGTCTGGATTCAGGAATAGAGTGGAGTTATTGCGTTTTGACGCTTGCCTTTATTCAGCGGGTCAAGAAACGGCTTAGGATGCCTTTTTTTCTTGGTTCGGGTGGGGCCAGACCAAGGTGGTTACAAATCAGAGCCTCAAGGCTCTCCTCTGCTATGTCGGAACCTTCAACCGCGATCTCCTCTCCCACCATGACCGCCGGCGCAACGGGAAGATCCAACTCGAAATACTCATCCCTTTGGTACTCCGCCTTTGGTTTGGAGATCGTCTCTATTTCAATCTGATATTTTGCGCCCAACCTGGGCATCATCTCCTTGAAATGTTTTCATGGCTTTCCGTTCGGCTCATTGAGAAAGAACTTTACCTTTAGCATCTTCTCCTCCTTTTGTTGCTTCAGTCATTCGTACCAGGAACTGATCCGGCGGCAGGAAGTCCACGAGCCGCAAGTCCTCCCGTTCCCTTCCCTTCCGATCCAGGAATACGACTGTCGGGACGCCTTTGACCCCATAGAGGTTCAACAGGCGTTCGTGATCGGGATTGCCTCTTCTTGTGAGGTCAACCTTGATCATGGTAAAGTGCTCCCTTGCCCGCCTGACGACATCCGCCTCATGAAACGTGATGTCTTCGAGGTCCCGGCAAGGAGCGCACCAGTCTGCGTAGAAGTCGATGATCACCGGTTTCTGCAATTGTTGCGCTTCATATAGTAACCTATCCGAATAGGGCTGCCACGTCACCCCGGGGCCCTTCATGACCCAGGAACCCACGAGGAAGGTTGCGATCAGGAGACCTGCAAGGGCCGCGCCCGTCTTCAGCCATTCAAACGCTCTAAAGCTCGCCCTGCTCCTGTCAATCCAGCCCAGGTGGAGAGCGGAAGAGAGGGCTACGGCCGCCAGAAGAAAGACTCCCCATGATTTCGGTAACGCCGCTCGAACAAAATAGGCGGCCATGCCCACCAAAACCCAACCCATGAGTTTTCTTACCCAGAGCATCCATTCCCCGGACCTGGGGAGTTTCTCAATCCGCCCCGAAAAGATGGCGAGGAAAAAGAGAGGCAGGCCCAGGCCGAAGCTCAGGGTGAAAAACACGACGAACCCGAGCCACGGGCTGCCCATCCCGGCCACCCAGGTGAGCAACCCTAAAACAAAAGGGCCGATACAGGGTGCGGCAACAACACCCAGAGTCAATCCCATGAACAGCGTGCCGAAGTAACCCGCATAGGACTTGGAAGCGGCTTGGGTGAGAGCGGAAGGAAGCCGCAGTTCCCAGAAACCGAAGAGGCTTGTGGCAAAGAAAACCAGGATGGCTGCAACCGAGGCAAGCGCCCAGGGGTCCTGGAGCATCGCTCCCATGAGACCTCCGCTCAGGGCCGCAGTGACTCCAAGGGCGGAGTTCATGACCGAAAGGCCGACGATGTAGCACAGCCCGTGGCCGATCAGCCTGCCTTTCCCCGTCCCGCTCCGGCCGCCGAAGTAAGAGACCGTGATGGGAATCAGAGGATAAACACAGGGAGTCAGGTTGAGGGCCATGCCGCCTGCAAAGATGCCCAAAAGCGTCCAGATCATGGCCCATCCGTACAGGGGCCCGGGGGTCTTCGACTCCCCCCTTGTCTCCGCCGCCCCCGCCGGCGAACTATCTACGGGCAGACCCTTCGCATGCCACTCGGGATATCCCAGGGGATCACGGTACACATTCTTGTATCCAAGTCCCACAGCCACACGGGCTGCCGAGTCACTGCGGACTCATGCCAGCCCTGCTCAGTAAAACACGATAAGACGGTTCTTGTCAGGGCCCAGGAGGGCCTCCAGGTCGCCCCTTTTTTTCCAGCGGGACAGCCAGGTCGGTTCCATGGGAAAGCTCAAGGCGCCCTTTATGTGCCCGGTCCGGTATTCCCATTCCTGGCGCGTATCGACCAGGAGAACCCTCTTTTCGTCCTCCCTGTAACGATCCCACAATTCCCCGGTCTTGATAATCCGGTATCCACCCTTCTCTGCCTCATCCTGGATATCCTCCCAGGTCGCTTCCTTAGGGGTGACACTTCGATTCGTAACGTACAGGCCGCCGGCTACGAATAGAATGACCAGAAGGGCAACCAGGGCTCTTTTGAAATCTCCCATTGCCATACCCTCTACAACCTGCCTTCTCTCTGAAGCTTGGTGATGAGAAAGTTCGCGCCGGATCTGGAAAACCCCAACCCTTCGGCCAGATCGACCGGGTTCCTGGAGCCTGTCCGGCGAACGAAATCAATCACTTCGCTCTCCAATTCTTCCAGCCAGTTTTCGAACAATGCCAGGACTTCCGGGTCGGCGACTGCAGAGAGTTGCCTTGACCGGGCTACCTTGTCCACCAAACCCTGGCACATTTCCGTTGGATCGACACCTTCGTCCATGCATCGGGCCAGTCAGAGGTGGACCAGGCTCACCACTTTTTCTCCCTCAGATCCGCCGATCAGGTCTGCAACCAGTCGAACGCGAGCCCCTTCGTCTAGGAGAGGAAAAAGCTCCTTCAGGAGAAGGGCCATAGCCGATGCTGCTGCTCCGGGTTCCATCTGTGCGATGATTTTCTTGAGTTCCTGTGCGCTCATCGATCATCCCCCGAGTTCAAAAAGTGCTTCTTTGCGCGAGAAGATCCTTTGCGAGGCTATCCAGATCTTCGAGGATACGGACGATCCTCTTGTCAGCAAGTTCGTAATAGATAAAAGGCCCATTCCTTTCCACCTGGACCAGGAGGGAGCGTTTCAATTCCTTTAGGTGATGGGAGACCAGGGGTTGGGACAGAGCCAATTCTTCCACGATCTGGGAGACGGATTTCTTGGCGTTCTTCACGCAGAACAATATGCGTAAACGATTCTCATCGGAAATGCTCTTGGCCAAAAAGGCAAGTGAGGCGAGATTAGTGGCCATTCCTGTTCCTTTCTCCTACAGCCTCCAGAAGCCGGACCCATGATCTTTTGCCAGGCCCTCCCCTCGGCCCTAGGACGAAAGTGCCGTTGTCGGGATCGCCTTAATCTAATTTGGATTGCTCACAAATCAATATATCAATGTCCATTTATGTGTTGATTTTACATGCACAAAAAACGATGTCAAGAAATTTTCTTGTTTTGCACCCGGGGATCGGCTTGAGGTGTCCTATGTCCTTCACAACACGCTCAACCTTTGTAAAACATCTGTATTGACAACCTGAATGCGCCGTCATATTATATAGTTACATTTTTTTCTATCGGCAGCCAGGGGACCCTATAATCCATTCCCCCGCTTCTCCTACGAAGAGCGGGGTTTTTTTGTGGGGCCCTCTGTATGGCAGGGAGGGAAATCAGGGGTTCATTCCCTTCCGAAAAGATCGGAAAGGCCTTTGTCTTCAGCATGAACATTCTGACCTACATCGTTTTCGCGGTAACGTACCTCCTGATCGCATCCCGACGCCTCTCCTTGCTGCCCATAGGGAGGCCGGCGGGTGCGCTCCTCGGAGCTGTTCTGATGGTGATCATCGGGGCTCTTTCCCCGAAAGAGAGCTTCACTGCGATCGACTATGACACGATCGTTTTGCTTTTCGGAACGATGGTGCTGACCGTGTATCTGGAAAGGGCCGGGTTTTTTGAATTGGTCGCCAGTCGCGTCCTCTCCATGTCGAAGACACCGTGGGGTTTGCTCGTGGCCACTTGTCTCCTTTCGGGCTTGCTCTCCGCACTTCTCGTGAACGACACGGTCTGCCTGTTCCTGACCCCTGTCGTTGTCTCAGCCTGTATCAGGGCAAGCCTCCCGATCGGACCGTACCTGATCGCCCTCGCCACCTCCGCAAACATCGGCAGTTCTGCAACCCTGGTGGGGAACCCCCAAAACATGATCATCGGCAGCCTCAGCGGTTTTCCCTTCAATCAATTCCTGCTCTATTCCGGGCCGGCAGCTGCTTTGGGCCTCCTTCTCAATATTGGTCTCCTATGGCTTTACTACGGTCGAAAGCTTCCCAGCACACTGCCTAAGACCTTGGCCGTCGCCACTCCCGCTGACGGAAAACGCCTCTTCATTGTTCTGACGGTGACGGGGGGCGTTATCTTGGGGTTTTTTTCAGGATTTCACCTTGGATACACAGCCCTGGCAGGGGTCGCGGCCCTTGTCCTGATTGAGCATAAGGACCCCAGGAACGTTTTCTCACGGGTTGATTGGCCGTTGCTCCTGTTTTTCTGCTCCCTTTTTATCGTGGTTGCCGGCCTTGCGAAAACCGGGATCATCGAGCGATCCTGGAAGGCGAGTGCACCTTATTTCATCATAACTGAACCCATAGGCCTGGTTATGTTTACCGGTTTGATGACCATTGGGTCTAATCTCGTATCCAATGTCCCGATGGTGCTCATGACCGGCCCCTACCTCAACGAACTGGGCTCAGCCCAACTGGGGTGGGTGCTTCTCGCCTACACCTCGACAGTGGCCGGGAATTTCACATTGCTGGGGTCGGTGGCCAACATCATCGTGGCTGAGAGGGCGAGGGATCACTATGCCCTTGGCTTTTTCGAGTACCTCCGGTTCGGAGTGGTTTCAACGGTGGTCGTCCTCATTGCCGGGGTGAGCCTCATTTTTCTCATCATGGGATAGGTGGAGATATGTCTCATTCAGTAGGAGTGACCGTTCGCGGATAAAATGCAAAGGATATTTAGTGGGCAAACAAGAGTATCCGGCTCAGAACAGAGCAACTCGGTGCTGAAGTGGTTATTTTACAACTCCACCCTCATCACACCTTGGTGAAAAAATAATAGGCCCAACAAAACAGAAGTAACCCTATCGGGTTTGCCTTTCATCTTGAATTTTCCTATCGGTATTTCCGTCTTGACAAATAGGGCTGGCCAGGTCTATTTGTTTCCCATCGTTTATCCTGTCTGGGAATTCTTATGCAAGGATTTTTCGGCTTTACCTGA
>JAGUZM010000154.1 GCA_020060805.1 Deltaproteobacteria bacterium
AACAGCACGAGATCGGGAGCGCTTTCAGCGATTTTTCTCAGGGCCTCTTCACCATCGGAGGCGGTCGTGACGGCGTATCGGTCCGAAGGAAGTCTCGCAGCGATGAGTTTATGGTTCAACGGGTCATCATCCACGAGCATGATTTTGCTCCGGAAGGCTTGGTGTTCCGGCGGTGCTTCGATCTTGTCAGACCGCTGCATCATGAATTGCTTGATGGCATCCAGGAAGGTGTGCGTATCGATGGGTTTGGCGATGTACCCTGCACAGCCCGCCTCAATGGCCTTGTGATCGTCCCCCTGCATCGCATGCGCGGTCAGGGCGACGATGGGTATCCGCTTCAGGGCAGGATCTTTCCTGATCTGGCGCGCTGCGGTCAATCCGTCCATGCGGGGGAGCTGGATGTCCATGAGAATGAGGTCAGGTCGGTGGATGCGGGCAAGGGAAAGACCTGTTTCAGCATCCCGCGCCTCAAGGATACGGTATTTGCCGATCCTGAGAAGGGCGACGGTCAGCTTCATGTTCATTTCATTGTCTTCAACGACCAAGACCGTTTTGCTATCCATAGGACCTCCCCTGATTCACCTTCACTTCTTGCAAACCCTTGACCCGTCCGCCGGGAGGAAAGGCTCATCTCTCTGCGAGCTCATCCTCAATGGGGATGGCAAAAAGGAATATGGATCCTTTCCCCACCCCTTCACTCCTCACCCAAAGCATTCCACCATGAAGTTCCACCAACCGCCTGCTGAGCGAGAGCCCCAGGCCCGTTCCCGAATACCGCCGGCTGGCCGATGAATCGACTTGCTCAAAGGGCTTAAATATCCGCTGCTGGTCTTCCGTGCTTATCCCGATCCCGTTATCCGACACCGATACCTGGAGCCATCTCCCGTTCTGCACATTCTCCGATCCGCCTTTTCCTTCAGGGGCTCCCCTGAAAATACCCGTCCCGTTCCCGTTTCCAGCATCTCCCTGGGGGATCTCCGAACCCCCCACCTCACGAGCTTCAAGGATGATCTCTCCTCCGTCCGGCGTGAATTTGATGGCGTTTGAGAGAAGGTTGAACACGATCTGTTTGAGTTTGCGCTCGTCCGCCCTGATGACGGATCGGACGTGATTCAACTTCGTGGATATGCTGATGTTGTGCTTTACGGCTTTCTCCTTCACGATGCCGATGCTCTGAGCCAAGAGCAATTCCACATTCACATTCGACGACTCAAGCTCGATCCTGCCCGCCTCAACTTTTGAAAGGTCCAGAATATCGTTGATCAGGGAGAGCAAGTGCCTGCTGCTCGAATGAACATCGGAGAGGTACTCCCTCTGGTTGTCGTTCAGGGGCCCAAAATGCTGATCGAGAATGAGCTCCGTGAAACCGATGATATGGTTCAACGGGGTCCTCAGCTCATGGCTCATGTTGGCCAGAAATTCGCTTTTCGCGCGGTTGGCTTGCTCAGCCGCCTCCTGCTTAAGCCGTGTCGTCTCGATGAGTTTTGCCACGTTCCTTTTGAGCTCTGATTCCATGAAGACAAAGGATTCCGCCAATCGGCCCACCTCGTCATTGAACTTTCTGGGAAGGTCCTCGATCGGGTTGGGATAGTGGCTCTGAACCGTGAAATCCATGGAGGGGATCTCCTTGGCGTGTGCCGCGAGCATCTTGAGGGGTTTTGACATCTTGGTCACGAGAAGATAGGCCAGGATCAGGCTGCCCACAAAGATGAGGGAAACGATAATGCTTTGCCTGGTAACCAGTTCCCTCGCCGGCTGCTGTATCTCGTCCATGAAGAAACCGACACCGTAATACCAGTCAAAGGCCTTGAAGTAGCCCAGATGGATCTCGACGTCTTGGCCCAGGGCGTCTTTTACCCCCACACGGCCGACTTTGGATGCTCCGCCCTTGATACCCAAGGAAGCCAGGTCTTCCATCGAAAGCCGCCACGTAACCTTCCTCCTGGTCCTCCCCGCTTCCTCCCCTTCACCCTCGACCTGAGGGGTAAGCATGTTTCCGTTCCCGTCGAGCAGGAAGGCATGTCCCGCCTTGCCGATCTGGATCTTTTCAAGCGTTTTCTTCAGAACCTCCAGAATCCCTTGCATCCTCTTCTGGCTTTCTGCTTCGATCTCCTCAAAATCCATCATGGCGCACAGGGTCCAATTCCATTTTCCGAAGGGAGCAAAATGACCGAGCTTTTTCCTGACTGCGTTCACATGGGGATCGTACCAGTTGAAGACCGCCGTTTCTCCCTCATGCTTGAGCACATCGACATTCATGATTTTCAGAATATCCCGCCCCTTGATGTCTTTGAGAATCCGAACAGACATCCCTTCGATGCGCGGATCGGGATGGGCGAGCACCACGCCCTGCCGATCAAACACAAAAGGGGTCCATTTCTGATTGCGAATCGATCGGAGCCAACCCAAGCATTTTTCCATGGCTTGCTTCTCTGACATCACTCCTGATCTTGCCATTCCTTGGTATTCTTCGAGCACAGATATGCAGGTGCTCGACGATTCCTTCAATCGATCCGTCAGCCCTGCCATCATCTCGAACTTGTCGACAAGGAGCTTGTTGTACCCTGCCGCGATATTGAGCTCGATCAGCCTGAGCACATTGTGCGCAGCCGCCTTCTCGTTGTCATGCATCACCCGCTCAACATCACGCCGGGTATAAAAAACGATGACCATCCCGGTAATGGTCATGATGAGGGTGACAAAGAAAACGATTTTGCCTTTGAGAGAAGAGAACATCTTAAATCCCCGCCGGCGTTAGAACATGGGGGTGACGCTCCATCCGGAACTGCCTTTTCACCCTACTTGACGACAACTTTCTCCCCCAGCAGCCGATCGCACCCTGCGGCCAGCTCCCTTTTCCACGGTCGCCCATTCACAGCCGAGGGGAGGATGTCCGGTATCGTCTCGAATAACGAAGCGAGGTGAGCCTCCCTCACGGTAAGGGAGAGGATCTTGTCGATATCCTCGGCCGTCAGGCCTCCTCCCGCGATGATTTCAACAGGGCCTGCCGGAACAAGGGCCCCTTCCTCGATTCGCACCATGACCGTCTGCATTCCGGACAGGTAGATGCAGCTTTCAACGCCCTCGACCGAGTCGGCCATGGAATCATATCCCCCCGTCTTCCGGAGTGCCTTGACCAGGCCTTTTTGCATCGTCGGGAGGTAGTCATTCTGATAGTATCCTCCCAGGCATGTAAGCCCCCGGGCAAAACATACGACAAGAAAACAGGTAAAAAGAGAAGGCAGAAGCCGGTTCTCTTTGAGTGCATCCAAGAGGGATTGAGGGGTGTATGGGATCTCCCATGGCTGTGCCCGGTCATCGACCCCTCGCAAAACCCCTTCCCCTTTCCCGGAGGGATAGAGCCCAAAAGGCACTCTCCTCCCCTCTGGATTCACCCCCCAAAAGAATGCGGTTCCACTCGCGTTGGGAGACGTTCCTTTCCTCCCCCCTTCGCTTTCCGTTTCAAGAAGCTCGGAGAGTCTGTGCCTGTTCCAGCAGCCTCTCACCCCATCCAGTTCGGCCAGGACCTTCTCCCGCAGATCGGGCTCAAACAGGGTGAGCCGGGCAAGGCTCTCGGGGTTCCTCAGGTCGCGATCGAGAAGCAAGGTGACGATTTCTTCGAGCTCGAGATAGATCACCTGGGGGGCGGCCGCCGGCTCAGCGAAGAGCCTCTTCCATATCCGGTCATTCAGGAGAACCGATTGCCGGGTGTAACTCGGGAGATCGAGAACCTCCTCGGAACGATAGTCTTCTCCGAATATCTCCTTGAGCGCTCCGGCGAGTCGCGGGGCAACTTCCTGGTTGCGGACCATGAGTTCAAGTTGCTTTTGGGCCTTTTCCACCATGCGGTCATCCAGGCTGTTTGCCACGCTCACCATTGTTCTTCGCAGTCGATTCGGAAAGACGGGCAGTTTTCTTGGAATCCGGTCGAGATGCTCCGTATTCCCGTGATAGAGCAACAACCCGAGAGGGTACGTGAGGGTATCCAACGGCACCGCACCGCAGGCAAAAACAGGGACGATCCTCCCCTGATTCTTGCCGTTGCGTTTGGCCAGGGAGAAAAGAAGGGTTCCCTGGACCGATTGGGCAAAGAAATCCACCCCGTGGTGGTTCGCCGTCATCACCACCGGGCACTGAGCGAGCTCCTGTGCAACCATCACGCCGGCGGCCTCGCCCAGAACGTCCGAGGCGTAATCCTTGACCACCCCCAGGAGATCCCTTCGGTCCTGAAGGGGTTCTCTGAAAGAGGGGCAAATCCTCTCCAAGTACTCTGCCAAGGAGAGATGGCCGTACTTCCCTATCACCTCAGATACGACGGCAGATTGTTCGCAGGCCAGGGCTAGGTATGCCTCTGGAGAATACCGGTTGTCTCTGTTTTCCGAACCCTCTTTCATGGCCGTTCGCTCCGATCAAGCCTCTTCAACTTCCACGGCCTT
>JAGUZM010000301.1 GCA_020060805.1 Deltaproteobacteria bacterium
CCGTGGCATCATGGTCCGCAGCGTATCGCAAGGTCTCTTTGACCTCCTCGACAAAGACCTCGGGCTCTTCAAGAGCCAATCCACTCCGGCCGTACAGGGAAAAGGCCCTGGGAACCTTTCCTCTGCACACTTCGTGCTTCTCGTTCAAGAATCGCCACTTGGAGCGGGTGGTCAACTCCCTCATGGCCGGCGAGTCGGTCATGGTCTTCGTGATCACACCCCCCGCACCGGTGTCGATGCACTTTTTCATGTTATGAGCATTGAGCGTGGGTTCGGCTGAGGCTGCCACAACAGGGTTTTTCAGCCGCACACCGCAGAAGTTGACTGCCATGTCTGCCATGGTCATTCTCCTGTGCCTGCCGTCAGTTACTCATCACTCGTAACTCGTCACTTGTTACTTGTCCCTCGTCCCTCTTTATTCTGCAGCCACTCCAGGCGGTCGGCGAGGGCAGGGAATCGCTCCCTGGCCGACTTGACTTCACTCAGATCGATCTCCGACTTGAGGTTCACCTCATCATCGCCAGCGCTTGCCAGGCTGATCCCCCAGGGATTGACCGCCATGCTGTGGCCGACGAATTGGGTCCCTGCGTTCAGGCCCATGGAGTTCGCCGAAACGAGAAAGCACTGGTTTTCCAACGCCCGGACGCGGTTCAGCATGATCCAGTGCTCCAACCTCGGGTAAGGCCAGGCTGCGCACACCACGAAAACCTCCGCCCCCTTCTCGACCATTCGCCGGAACAGCTCGGGAAAGCGCAGGTCGTAGCACGTGGCAAGCCCGAGATTCCCGATGGGCGTCCTCGCGACGACAACCTCCTTGCCCGGGCTCAGAATCTCCTTCTCCTTGGAGCCGTAGCCGAAGAGGTGAAGCTTGCGGTAGTTTGCCAGGATTTCTCCCCCGGGCGAGATCAGGTAGCTCGAGTTGTAGTACTTGCCCGCCTCCTCTTCCACGAAGCTCCCCGTGTGAAGGTGGGCTTTCAACTCTCTCGCCGCCTCCTTCAGCCTCGAAAGGGTGAGGCCGTCCTTGCCTTCCGCCTCCGCCCTGTAGCGATCGTAACTCGTGAACCCGATGTTCCACAGTTCGGGCAGGATGATGAGATCGGCCCCTTTGCAGCGCCGAACGTTTTCCACTGCCTTGTCCACGGTTGCCGCTTTGTCATTTTCCACAACGCCCATCTGTACCGATGCGACCCACATGGTTCAAGCTCCTATTCCACGGCTAAATAGTCGAGAGGCGAAACGTCGTATCCGAGAGCCAGGCTCCGCCCCAGCTTGGGGTCTGTGAGCGTCGCCATGAACCGCTCCCCGAAGACAAAACCGCCGATGAGGTTGCTGACTGTGCCTGAGTATATGACCATCCCATCCAGGGAACCCGGCACCTTGGAACGCACGAAGTCCATCAGCGCGGGTGGATCGAGAATCAGGGCCAGCCGGCCCTTCTGGTAGAGGACTTCTTTGCCGTCCTTGATCATCCTGCTTTCGATCTCCAGATCATCCCAGTGGGGCAGTACTTCAGAGAGGGGCCACACCGTGCGGCTGATCACGTTCGGGCAAATTTGTTTGGCCCGTGGGATGTCGGTCTCCTCCAAGTGCCTGTCCGTATGGTCGCTTCCAAGACCCACGTAGACCTTCTTCTTGTCCTGGACCAGCAGGACGTACTCCACCTCGCCACAGGTTTTGTCGCTGTAAACCTCTATCTTCTCGTCCGAGACAAGCATTCGGGAGATCAGAGGATACAGGGTCGGCGTTCTCTTGGGACCCGGAATCCCCTTCCTCGCAAGCTCCTCAATGTGGCGCCGCACCTCCTCCTGATTACGGCCGACGTAACCCGCATTCACCATACGATTGTACTTGAAGGTGAGAGGCTTGGTTTTTCCTTTCCCCTCAATCCTAAGTTCTATCTCCACTCCTCCCTCCTCTCCCTTGACCTACTTCTTGTGGTACCTGATTTCGAAGGTGACGCATCCATAAGGAATGCGGTAAGGTCCATGTTTCATTCCGGGCGGCCGGCAAGCGTAGAAGCCGGGCAGGTACGTCTCTTTCTTGGCGATGTCATACAGGCTCCCTTCGACGATCCAGACTTCCTCCCAGAAGTCGTGAACCAAAGTCTCCTTGGTTTCAATCCCCGGAGGAAACTTTAACACTCGCGTGTAGTCCCCTGTTCCAGGGTCCTCGCTCAGGATCTTTTCCTTGATGCCCAGGGTGTCCCCTTTCACCGGTCTCCACTGCCACCCCGTATCGCAATCTTTGAATTCTATTTCCGGCTTCGCCATACCCACCTCCTCACTTGAACCAGTTCCTGGTTTTTGAGTTTCTCCCTCGGGTCGGATCAGGATCCCCGCCCCTTCAACTCCTCCAGAATCATTTCAGATGACACGGGCAATTTCTTCACCCGGATTCCCGTAGCATGGTAAATCGCATTGGTTATGGCGGACATGGACGGATTGAGCGCCGGCTCTCCGATGCCTTTAGCACCGTACGGCCCATTGGGCTCCACAGGCTCCACCAGGATCGCCTTTATGTCAGGCACGTCCAACGAGGTCGGGACCAGGTAATCGAGAAAATCCGGGTTGATGATTCTTCCTTTCTCCGTCGCCATGTCCTCCATCAAGGCCCATCCAAGCCCCTGGGCAACCCCGCCCTGGATCTGGCCTTCTGTGGCCATGGGGTTGACGGCTCTGCCCACGTCGTGGGCTGCCGTGAAGTCCAGGACAGTCACCAAGCCTGTCTCAGGGTCAACTTCGACTTCGGCGATCTGGCAGGCGAAGGGATAGGCAGGGGAGATGTTTCCGTGCTTGGTCTCCGGGTCGGGGAGAACCGTGGGTGGGCTGTAGAAGCCGTTGCCCACAACGGGTGCGCCCTTTCTTGACAGGGCCGCCTGTTCAGCCACTTCCCTGAAGGATTTGCTCGTCGTGGGAGACCCTTTGACGAAGAACCGGCCCTGACGGCATTCAATGTCTTCAGGGTTCGCTTCGAGCATCTCTGCCGCAACGAGGGCGAGTTGCCTGAAGGCATCCGCCGCTGCCAGGAGCACACCGTTTCCGCCCATGAGCGTTCCCCGCGTGGCAAAGCTTCCCATCCCGAAAGGTGAGATATCCGTGTCCACCGTTGCCACGTGCACCATCTCCAGGGGCACACCGAGACGCTCGGCCACGATCTGGGCGAAGGTCGTTTTCTGGCCCTGGCCCATGTCTGACTCGCCGTGGTAGACGCTTATCCTTCCATCCCTTCCCACCCGGACCATCCCTGCGCCGCCGTCAAAATCCCTTGAAAAGGCCCGGTTGCCTGAAACATGATTGCAGCATGAGAGACCGATACCTCGATAAGGTTTTTTCCCTTCCCTCTTTTCCTTCCACCTTGCCCGTTCGACGGCCTTTTCGACACAATCTTTCAGGCCGCAGCTTTGAATCTTCCAGCCATGGATGCTGAGTTCATCGGGGCCGATGCCGTTCTTCACGCGCAACTCTGCAGGATCCATTCCGAGACGATCCGCGATCATGTCGAGGGCCGACTCGAGGACGAAAGTCATCTGAGAATTCCCGAATCCCCGGAAGCAACTGGTCGGCACGGTATTCGTGTAGACCGTGTACCCCTTGGCCCTCACATGCTGGAAGCGATACAGGGAATCCACCCGGTAGCAGGCTGTTGCGACGATGGCCTGGGCATAGACCACCCGGGCGCCGGCGCCTCCCACGACCCTCACGTCCTTGCCTGTGAGCAATCCCTCCCGGGTTGCACCCAGCTTGATGTCGATGTACATCGGCACCCGCGGGTTACCGGCGATGAAATCATCATGCCGGGTGTTGAATAACCTGACAGGTCTTCCCGTTTTCTTCGCCAACACCGCGGCGATGAGGTGCGAGTTGTGTTCCATCTTCGCGCCGAAAGCACCTCCGTAATCCGGCACGATGATCCGGATCTGGTCCGGCGACACGTTGAGCGCCTTGGCGTATGTCAGCCGCATCATGTTGGGGATCTGGGTTCCCACCCAGAAGATAAACCTGCCGGAAGGGTCCACGTCCACGATGGAGCCCATGGGCTCCAGGTAAGCCTGGTAAACCTGGTTGGTGTAATACTGATCCCCATAGACGACATCCGAGTTCCTGAGGGCCTCGTCCACATTGCCTGCTTCTACTTTGAATTCGGCTGCGATGTTGAGTGGTTTATCCTCATGGACCAGAGGGGCACCAGGCATCATCGCCTCCATGGGGTCCTCAACAAAGGGCAATTCCTCGTATTCCACCCCAATCAGTTCCAAAGCCTCTTCAGCAACATCCTCGTCTGTCGCTGCCACTGCCGCCACTTCGTCCCCGCAAAATCTGACCTTGTCTTTCGCGAAAATCGTCCAGTCTTCCGTTCGCGGGCCGAATTTGACTCCTGGCGTGTCGGCATAAGTCACGACCGCTTTGACGCCCCGAACTTTCTCTGCTCGCGACGTATCTATGTGGAGAATACGCGCATGCGGAAAAGGACTCCGCAGGATTCTTCCGTGGAGCATGTTCGGCAAAACCAGGTCTGAGACGAATTTCGTCTTGCCCCCGGCCTTTTCCATGGCATCCAGCTGCGGGTAGGATTTGCCGACAACATCGAATTTTTCCACGTGATTTCCTCCACCCGGATGAGGGTCTACTTCCGATCGGCGGATGTGCAAGCCATGATCGCTTTCACGATCTTGTTGTAGCCTGTGCACCGGCAGAGATTCCCCGCAATCGCCTCCTTTATTTCGTCCTCTCCGGGGTTGGGATTGGCGTCGAGGAGCGCCTTAGCCGTGAGAAGCATGCCGGGCGTACAGTACCCGCATTGAATCGCTCCTTTTTCCGCAAAAGCAACTTGAAGGGGATGGGGTTCCTTGCCGCTCAGTCCCTCGATCGTCAGGATTTCTGCACCGTCCGCCTGCGCTGCGAGGACGAGGCACGAATTGACAGGCTTTCCGTTCATAAGGATGGTGCATGATCCGCACTTCCCCTCCCCGCATCCTTTCTTGGTGCCAGTCAGCCCAAGGTCTTCCCTGAGCACATCCACCAGGGTTCGATTGGGTTTCACATCAAGAGACCATTCCTCTCCATTGACTCTAATCGCTATGTCTACCTTCATCGTCCCGTTCCTTATGTACGGAAAAGCGTCATCGAAACCGCTTTCATCGCCCTCTGGACGTACGCTCCCACGACGGCCCGGCGATAGGCCGCGGAAGCCCTGACGTCCGAGATAGGTCGCGTTGCTTCAACCGCCATCCTGGCCGCCTCCGGGAGTTTCTTAACGGCTTCCTGATGGGTTAGCCCGGTAAGCACCTCCTCTGCTCCTACGGCGCGGATGGGGGTGGGTGCCACACCTCCCAAGGCGATGCCCACCCGCGCCAGCTTTTTACCGGAGGCGTCCAATCCGCCCTCAAAAGCCACGCTGACCAGAGCCAGATCCACCGCTTTTTTGCGCATCAGTTTGAGATAGCACCCGGCCGAACGGGTTTCCGGCAAATCGATGATGATCTCTTTCAACAGTTGACCGGGCTTGAGTACTGTCTCGCCGGGCCCCGTGAAAAAAGAGGCCAGGGGAATCTCTTTCTCGCCGTCCAAGCCGGCGATCACCACCCGGCCATCCAAGGCCAGCAAAGGACCGGCCGAGTCCGCAGCAGGAGACGCCGTGCAGAGATTGCCGCCGATGGTGGCCACATTCCGGATCTGCCACGACCCGATCAGGCTGACGGCCTGGCAAAGAATGGAGCAGTTTTGCTTGAGTATAGGGTTGCTTGCCAGGTCCACATGTTTCGCCATAGCCCCGATCCGAACCTGAGAATCCGCCTGGCGCACATAGTCCAGTTCTCTCAGCTTGTGCAGGCTGATCACGTAGGCCGGCTGGATCTTTTTCTTCTTCAACGCCGGAACAAGGTCGGTGCCCCCGGCCAGGACTTTTGCCTGGGGGCCCCACTCTTCCATCTTCTCCAGGGCATCCCGCAGGTCCTTTGCCGCATAATACTCAAACCCTCTGATTCTCATCCTTCCTCCGCGGCCCCTTCCGGACCATGACGAGGGGCCACCTCAGCCCAGCGCCGTGACTTGTTCGCCAGAGCTGTAATGCTCCAGAACCGCCAGCTCACTCAGATGAAGGTGATCCTCCATCGCCTTCCTCGCTTTGACCGGATTCCCCTCGGCTACCGTTTCCAGAACTTTTTCATGCTCCCGAATCACCACTTCTGCACGACCTTTGGTGTTCAATCCTTGCATGCCCATGAAATGAACCAGATCACGAACATTCTCCAGGATTTGCACCAGGCGTTGATTGTTCGCGAGTTCGCAGAAGGCGGCGTGAAATGCTCGATCCGCCCTCATGAACGCGGTGTAGTCCTTTTTGCGGGCTGCTTTCTTCTGGTCCTCCAGATGCTTCTTGAGTTTGGACAGATCACAGGGCGGGTTGGTTTTGGCCACTTTTTCTACAGCAGCAAGCTCAATGACTCTGCGCAGCTCGAAAATCTCTTCCACATCCTTTCGTGTGGAATGTTTGATCATCACCCCTTTTCGTGGAAGGAAAGTCACGAGCCCCTGCGCTGAGAGCTCAAGAAGGGCCTCTCGCACCGGGGTTCTTGAAATGCCGAGAGCTTCTGCGAGGGCCATTTCGTTGTAGACTTCCCCTGTTCGCAGCTGGCCGTGAATGATAGAGTCGCGGAGTCTCTCGTAGGCCATTTTAGCGAGAGGAAGAGGCTGGGTTATGGCTCGGAGTTTGACCATTGAGACATCCTCTCATCAAGGGGAGAACCAAGGCCTTTTCACCCCGCACAGCGGGTCAGTTCCGTCAGAGGAAAATTCTTCGGTTGCCAAGGAGGCTCGGGATGAAGCGCGTGGCCTTCCCGCTTTTGATATGCGATATATCACATGCAAGATACTGGATGTCAAATCGATAATTCCCCTGCCCGGTCCCTTTCCCTCATCTCCCCTGTCCCCGCTGCAAGCCTTAAGATGAGGCCGCACAGCTTACCGGATGAGAACTCTATATTAAACGGCTTTGATAAGTTAACATTCTCGCCCACTCTTGTCCAAGAACGATTTTAGGAACTGATTGAAAAAGGTGTCCTCCTCATGGGAGATTTTGTTGCGCCAACAACAAACAAATCCCAAGGAAGCAG
>JAGUZM010000067.1 GCA_020060805.1 Deltaproteobacteria bacterium
CGTCACCAAAGACCGCCTTCAGCGCCTGATATTCCACTTTATCGCCGACTTTGGTCGACGCAGCGTGCGCGTTGACGACGTCAATTTCACGGGGTGCTATGCCTGAATCGTCGATGCACTCAGCCACGCATCGCGTCACGGTCTCGAGATTGGGGGCAACGAAATGATGCGCGTCGGAAGTCATGCTCCACCCCGCTATTTCGATCTTATGATCCAAACCGTGCGCTACAGCAAATTCTTTCGTGGCGAGAACAATGCAGCCTGCTCCTTCGGAAACGACAAAACCCCTCCGATCGATCGAAAAAGGCCGGCTGGCCCTGGCCGGGGGTTCCCTGTCTCTCTCTGATTTAGGCCGATAGGCTCCGTTCATGGTCGCGAACCCGGCCAAAATCGGCTCAACAAGGGCAAAATCAACTGCCCCGCACAGGGCTACGTCAGCCCTGTTTTGCTCCAACAGCATCGATCCGATAATCATCGAAGTCACACCGGTGGCACAAGCCGTAACCGTTGAGGTGATCGGGCCGGTCGCTTTGGTCAGAATGGAGATCTTCCCTCCCACCATATTGATACACGAATTGGCGTTTGTACAGGGGAGAGGAAGTTTGTTCTCCGCGATCATGCGCCGGTCCGCTTTGAGCACCACATCCTGCCCCCCCACGGCCGAGCTGAACGTAACGGCAACTCTCGGCGACAGGTCGGGCGTGATTTCGATCCCGCTCTTCGCAATGGCTCTGTGAACGACCAGCATCGAGTATTTGAAGATCGGGGAGGGCCAAGCTGCGAGTTCGCGGGAACTCAGAAAGGGGTAAGGTCCGGTATCGATCTCATCGACCTGCCCTGCGATGCGGAGCGGAAAAGATTCGGTAAGCGGAAACCGCGTTAATTCACCGATTCCACTTTCACCATTGACGGCCCGCAACCACAGGCTTTCCATGTCCGTGCCGAGCGGCGAAACCGCATCATATCCGACAATGACTGCTTGTCTTGAAGACATAAGCCTAAGGCGCCTCGTTTTTGCGATCAGGAATACGGGATGGGGCTCCCCCCCCGATCACACCAAAGTTCCTGCATCACCAAGGATGGGGACACCGGAAAAATACCCTGAAGGGGTGATTGTAACCCTTCACGGTCACCTGAGAACTTTCTTGGCCTGTTCGCTGCCGCCGGAGAAGAGCCCCCCCTTAGGAATTCCCCTTCACCACGGAATGAACTGATAGAGTTTGGCAAACATCTCATAGACCTCAACCCAATTCTGCAAGTCTTTGGTACTGCGCATGTGTGCCCGTTTATTGACCATAACCCAGCTCATGTGTGCAGCACCATCCTTGCAGGTAGAGCAATCCCTCGTTTCTGAAGTGCAGCATCGATGCATGGTTGTGAGGTCAGATGCCCACCGGATAAACTCGATCAACCTCTTTGGGGGGGGATTCCGATTGTCCAAAGGCTGGGTCACGGAAGGACATTCGTCCCAGCCGAATGATCTCCCGAACATTTTCCCAGTCGTGATGATTTCATGATAATACTTGCAGGAGATGACGGTGGCTGGATACTTGTCCAGGACGTCGTCCATTTCCGACCGCAATGCCTTCAATTCCTCGGGTTTCCAGAAAAACCCGTCCACCCCCTCGTCATTTGAAAGGAGTTGCATATGCACTTTGAGCCCGACGTTCCTTATCTTTCTTATAATGCCCTCTATTTTTCCAATCTGCCTGGGGGTTAAGGTGTAAAGATAATAGACGTTCGGGTCCCCCTCATAATTCTTGCTGGAAATGGTAAAGGTATCTTTTCCCCTAAGGATCTTTTCATCCTCCTCCCCCCCCCAAAGGGATATACCCAGCATCATCTCGGGGAACCTGTCGCGGGGAATTCTGATCAGGCCATTGGTAGCGCAAAAGGTCGGCACTCGCCTATAAAAGGCTTCGACCCTGTCCAGACACAGCGTCGGCTCCCCGCCGATCAGTATGGCAAGGTTCACACCCCGTTTCTTTTCCTGATCGATGAAGGCCTCCCATTTTCTAAGATCCATTTCTTCGGAGGCTACACGATGTTCCCCTGAAGAGTAAAAGAAACATCCTTTACAACGCAAATTGCATCGATTGGTGACATCGTAGATTGAGCTGCGGATATTGAGCTTGGAAATCCTTTGGTATCTTTCATACCATGCTTGATCCAGCAGGGAACTGACTGTCTTCATTTAGGGCTCCTTAACCAACCGCTATTCTCCATATAAACGTGGTCTCCGGATCACGGGGAATCAGAAAACGCCATGCCCGGGCGGCGCAACGAGATGATGGGAGAGATTCTCCCCCTTATCATAGCCCATCACCCAGACGGCGAGATACGTGTCGACGTAGTCGAGCCAGGACATAAACGTATCAGGATCGCAAGCATGGCGGAACAACCGCGCCGTGACCACGGCGCTGCCGGCGGCATAGTGACGGCAATCGGTGCACTCCGTATCTGGCACGCAGCAAGCCGCGCTCCTGTCCCAAGTGAGATCGGCACGGTACTGTCTGAAAGAACGGCCAAGCCCTAAATCGACGGACGGGTTCCTGCGCGGATAGGAACAGGAGTAGAGGGCATGCAGGCCGTATCGGTGCGTGTGAGCCACAGCGCTATATGAAGAAAAAAGCACATTCTCAGGATACCTCCGCAGCAAATCGATCATGGCTTTCCGGGCCTGATCCAGGGATTCAGGGATATGGGACAACGGTCCGGCGTATCCAACCGGAGCTGAGAACGTGTTGAAGGTGAGCTTACACCCGTGCTTGGCCAGGGTTTCAGCGACTTCATAGACCTGGTCGATGTTATCCCGCGTAAAGGTGTAAACAAAGACCGCTCTGCGATCTCCTTTGTAGTTCTCTATCTGTCTGAACAGCATGTTTCTTGCCTTACGTACCTTCAAGCTGGTTTTATCATTTCCCCAAACAGAGACATGGACCTTATAATGGACCGACTCGGGGATGATCTTCAACCCGTTGGACGCTATCGCTCCCAGGGGCACTTCCTTAAAGCAGGCTTCACAAAGCTCTGGAACCAAGGAAGGCTCGGCCCCGGCAAGAACAACATAAGTAATGCCCCTCGCCTTCTCCTCCCGCATGAGTTTCCGCCACATGTCGGGATCACTGCTTTCTCTCGCAAACTGTTTATCGCCCTCATAGTAATAGCATCCTTCACACCTGATATTGCATCGGTTGGTCATATCATAGGTCGATTCACGCAGGAAAAAATACTTCCGA
>JAGUZM010000213.1 GCA_020060805.1 Deltaproteobacteria bacterium
AGCGCTGAACACCATCGGATTGTCGGTCAAGGATTTTGATCGGATCAAAACACGGATCTCCGAGGGACAGTATGCGGAGGCGGAGAGTCTTGTGACGGAGAGGATGCTTGGCCTTGCCTTGGTGGGTACCCCCAAACAGGTCATCCCCCGAATCGAGAGGCTCCTTGAATCTGGCATCACCCAGGTGAGCGTTGGGGGCCCTCTTGGACCGGATCCTCGCAAGACCATCGAGCTGTTGGGAGATCGTGTGATCCCCTATTTCAGATGAGTTCCAGAGGAACATCCCTGAGGAGCCTCTTTCCGACCTGTGGCGTCCTCCGGGCAAGGCTGTCTGAGGGTAGCTCGAAGCAGGAAGGAGGACTTGTGGATTACCCCATCGGCAGCCTGTGAAGGTCGTGAGGGGCAGGAGCTCGGCGGGATGGATCCTGCTACTTGGATGACTCATGAAAAGGCATGATTCTTCATCGGCACGGTGAGGAGTTTCGGTAATCATCCATAAACCTTTTTGCGAAGTACGAGGAGGGCACGATGAAAGCAAAGGAATTAGCTTTGACCGCCATTTTCATTGCCATTGGAGCCGGCCTTTACTCCTTCACTCCCCAGATTGGAAACATTACCCCTGATACCATCATATGCTTCACTTCCCTGGCTATTCTTCTGGTGAAGCCGACCATCTTGTCATCCCTTGGGATCGGCTTGGTGGCCGGGCTCATCGGCATGTTCTTTTCGAAATCCGCCGTTCCCTGGCTGAACGTTCCGTGCCACATGATTGGCGCCCTTTCCTGCGCCATTGTAGCGCGTTACATAAAGAGTGATCTCCTCTCCTGGAAGATCTCCTGGAAGGCCGCCATAGGGGTCCTTGCCTATTCCCTTATCAGTGGCGCCATCTTCATCACCATTTACCTCTTTATGGGGGTCTTCCCCGCGAAGGTTTACTGGACGGTCGTCTGGCCGGCGGTTCTTTTAACCACCGTGGTGAATATCATCATTGCCGTGATTCTTTATATACCGGCAAAGGCTATTTACCTCAAGAATGCATGACCTTTTCAGAGCGCCTGTGGGTGAGATTGTCCGCGTTGAAAACCTGAGCTTTAGGTATTCGCAGGGCTTACCCGAGGTCTTGAGAGGGATTGCTCTTTCCTTTGAAAAGGGATCCGTCGTCGGGATCACCGGTCCCGCGGGTGCCGGCAAAAGCACTCTCTTGAGCTGCATCAACGGCGTTATCCCCCATTACACCAGAGGTGAGCTCAAGGGAGTGGTCCTGCTGAAGGGCCAAGAGGTCTCCCGTTTGACCTTTGGGAAACTGGCCCCCATTGTGGGGACTGTTTTCCAGGACGTGGATTTCCAGACCGTGTCGATTACCGTAGAGGAAGAGATCGCCTTCGGCCCCGAAAACCTTGGTGTTGAACCCCATGAAATAGAGGATCGAATCACCCGCTCCCTTGAGAGTACTCGGATCTCCTCCCTCAGAAACAGGGCCATCAGCACCCTCTCGGGTGGTCAAAAGCAGCGCGTGGCCATCGCAGCCGTGCTGAGCATGCTTCCAGAATTATTGCTTCTTGATGAACCGACCTCAGAGCTTGACCCCATCGGCACCCGGGAAGTTTTTGATGCCATATTCCGCCTGAATCGAGAGCACGGAATGACGATTCTCGTAGTATCTCAGAAAGTTGAGCATCTCGTGGATTGTGACCGCCTCATCGTCATGTCGGAGGGGAGCATCGTTTTAGATGGGAAGCCCAGGGATGTTTTTATGCATCAGGACAAATTGGCGACGATCGGCGTGGCAGTCCCGGAAGTCACTGCTTTTGTGATCGCTCTGGCCAGAGAAACCGGGTACCCTCTCTCACCGGAACGACTTCCCCTGACAGTGGACGAGGCTGAGGCATTCCTGTCGGCCTTTTTTCGCGAATGGAAACACATGCAATGGCGGCGATCATAGAAGTCAAGTCCCTTTCCTATACCTATCCTTCGGGAGTGCAGGCGCTCCGTGGAATCGATGTCACCGTGAATGAAAGAGAATTCGTTGCCGTGATGGGACAGAATGGGTCAGGAAAAACCACATTTGTGAAACACCTCAACGGGCTCCTCAAGCCTACCAGAGGCAAGGTGATCGTCAGCGGTAGGGATACGAGGAAAAGTCGGGTTTCAGAACTCTCGAGGGACGTTGGATACGTCTTCCAAAATCCTGACCACCAGATTTTCTGTGACACGGTAGAGGCAGAAGTGGCTTTTGGGCCCCGGAATCTCGGTCTCCAGCAGAAGGAGACATCGGAGCGGGTTCATGAGGCACTCCACGCTGTGGGACTGTTGGACTGCAAGGGCGCCAACCCCAAGCAGCTCAGCAAGGGGCAGCGTCAACGAGTGGCTGTCGCATCCGTTCTGTCCATGAAGCCGAGAATCTTGATCGTTGACGAGCCCACAACCGGCCAAGACTACCGTGACGGCATCGAGATGCTTGAGCTCATAAAAAAGCTAAACCAGACAGGGCATACGATCCTCTTCATCACCCATG
>JAGUZM010000407.1 GCA_020060805.1 Deltaproteobacteria bacterium
ATAAACGGCGCCAAGGGGAAGTGGAGCAGGCATTCCTTGAACTGAAACAATTGGTCTCGACCCTGCGCGCTCCCGGCGGCTGCCCCTGGGACGCGGAGCAGACAAAAGAGTCGGTCAAGGTATACATCCTGGAGGAAGCTTACGAGGTTCTCGACGCGATTGAGCGGGGTTCCCCGGAAGACCTCTGCCAGGAACTGGGTGATCTTCTGTTCCAGGTCCTTTTCTTGGCGAGCATCGGAGAGGACAGTAAGGAGTTCGACCTGCTCCAAGTCCTCCAGAAGATCACAGAAAAAATGGTCAACCGCCATCCCCATGTCTTTGGGGCCACGAAAGCCAACACCGCCGAGGAGGTCGCCGCCAACTGGGAGAGGATCAAAAAGAAAGAAAAGGGCGTGGCAGAGTCGTCGCCTAGCCTGCTCCAAGATGTGCCTGCCGGGCTCCCGGCCCTTTTGCGAGCCCACAGGTTGGCTGAGAGGGCGTCAAGGCTTGAGTCCGGCGGTGCTGACGGGGAGGCGATTCTGAAGCGTGTGGAGAGGTGCTGCGAGTTGGTTCGAGAAGGCGCCGAGAACGGGGACAAGGAACGCATCGGGGATCGCATCGGCACTCTTCTCTTCCACATCGCTGACCTGGCCCGATACTGGGGGTGGAACGCGGAAAGCCTCCTGAGAAAAGAAAACCAGGCTTTCCTGGATCGCTTTCAGAGGTGAGCTTTGTATTCCGACACCGCGCTGCCGCACAAGCCCGCGATGGGCGTGCCCCTTCGTGAGGGCGCAGGTCTCTTTTGAATGAAGAGAATGGTCAGAAAGGCATTCAATTTTACCCTCAAGATCCTCCTCATTCTATGGCTTTTTTCCATCATGGAGGTCCTCTTCGTGCGTTTTGTCAATCCTCCGGTGACGACCTCCGTGCTCTACAGCTGGATCACCAGCAGGCCCTATGGAACACATCCCTTTGAATGGCCGGAACAGGAGTGGAAACCGATCCATAGGGTTTCTCCCCATTTGATCAGGGCTGTCCAGGCGGGGGAAGACCAGCGATTTGTCTCGCACTACGGGTTTGATTTCAAGGAGCTGAGCCATGCCCTGGATGACCTCCAGACCGGCAAGCGGGTTAGGGGGGCCAGTACCATCACGATGCAGACCGCGAGGACCGTGTTCTTATGGCCCTCCAGGAGCTTTGTGAGAAAAGGGCTTGAGGCCTACTACACGGTTATCATAGAATTTTTCTGGACTAAGAAACGCATCCTGGAGGTGTATCTGAATACCGTTGATTGGGGGACAGGGGTCGTGGGAGCGGAGGCTGCATCGCGGAGGTACTTTGAAAAAGGAGCCTCCGACCTCTCGCGCTCCCAAGCGGCTCTTTTGGCCGCGATTCTGCCCTATCCTCATGGCTGGTCGCCGACCAATCCGAGCGAGTATGTGAGGGAGAGACAGCGAAAAATCATGCTGGATATGGATCGGATGCCGGTGGGACGATTTCGCAAGAGGTGAAGAGAAGATTAGGAACCGAAAAGGCTGGAATCGATCACTCCAATGGAGCATAGGTTTTTCTCTCGAATCGCCGACAGGATCATGGGGCAGAGTCTGAAATGGAAACTTCTCCTGCCCTTTCTCTTTTTCGCTTTTTCTGGAACCATTCTTCTCACCTACATCGGCCTCACCTCGCAACAGAGGCTGATCAAAGAGGAAGAAAAAAAGGGACTCCTTCAATCCCATCGTCACTTTCTGGAAGAACTGGCCCAAAAGCAGAATCAGGTGAAGGCTCTGGCCACTTCCATCGCGGAAAACCCTGAAGTTCAGGAAGTTTTTTCCAGTAGGGACAGGCAAGGGCTGATCCGTTTGCTGATGCCCACTTACGTTCAGCTCAAAATGGATTACCATATCGAGCAGTTTCATTTTCATCTGCCCGGCGCTGTCTCGTACCTGCGACTTCACCACCTTGAGCGGTACGGGGAAGATTTGAGTGAGAGCAGAAAAACGGTCGTCGACGCCCACCGCACGGGCAAGCCCGCGGCCGGCCTGGAGCGGGGGCTTGAGGGCTTCGGCATCAGGGGTGTTGCTCCGGTTTTTCGGTACGGGAAATTCATCGGCACCGTGGAGGTCGGCCATAGCTTCGACGAAGCCTTCTTGAATGATTTCCATGTGCGCTGGGAAAAAGATTTCATCCTGTATGCCGTTGAAGAAGGGGATAAGCATCCCGCTCGATTCCTTGGCAAAGCAGGGAAAGGCTTTGACGGTTTTGTCATACCGTCCCGCCTGATGGAGCAGGGCATGGACGAACCCCTGATCCGCATATCGCCGGAAGACAACCCGGATCGAGCCGTTCTTTTCGCGACCGTGAAAGATTACTCGGGCAACACGGTGGCGCTCCTGGGAATCAGCTCCGATCGCTCGCAGATCCAGAAACGCCTTTCGAGGACGAGGCTCCTGATGGCCACGGTCGGCCTGGCGTCCATTGCCATCTCATTTGCTTTGACGTATCTTGTCGCCTCGCTGTTCGTGAGGCCGATCAAGGAGATCGTCCGGGAGGCGCATGACATTGCCCAGGAGAAAAGGGAAATCCACCTGGAAGAGGGCCCGGCGGATGAAATCGGCTCTCTCACAAGAGCATTGAACGCGATGCTGGATTCCCTCAAGGCCAAGAGGATGCAAATCGAGACCTATGCCAGAACCCTCGAAGGGAGGGTCAGGGAGAGAACGGCAGACCTCGTGGAATCCGAGGAGAAATACCGCACCCTTGTGGAGAACGTTCCTCTGATTGTTTACAGGGTCCTTCGGGACGGAACCACGGAGTTCATCAACTCCTACCTCACGGAGAGCCTCGGGTACACGATCGAGGAAGCGGTGAGCGACAGGGGATTCTGGGTTGAGAAGATCTGCGGCTATTCGGCTGAGCACGGCGTCGAGGCGTGTATCCCCTCCTTCAAAAGCGGGGAAGATCATCGTACCGAAAGACGCGTCAGGGGCAAGGAGGGCCGCATCCTCACCTTTATCGATCACGCGATCCCGGGCGGGAACATGGACGGGAAAGCGGCGTACGTAGACGGCATCATGATGGACATCACGGCCCTAAAGGCGTTGCAGGAAAAAGCGCTTCGTGACGGGGAAACCAGGGTGCTCGGAGAGATTTCCGCGCATATGGCCCACGAGATCCGGAACC
>JAGUZM010000325.1 GCA_020060805.1 Deltaproteobacteria bacterium
GCTCACGTGGGGGTTCCACGCTGCCGGGTTCAGCCTTCCGGTGGCGGCCCTTCTGGCGATAGGGGGAACCATCGTGGTCGCCATCGCCCTGGAGAGGCTGGCGATCCGGCCTGTCCGATTCCCCAGCGAAATGACCTACATGATGATCACGATCGCTCTTGCCTCCATCATTAAAGGCCTCGTTCTCCTGACATGGGGGTCTGAGACAAGGGGAATAAGGGCGTTTGTGGACACAAAGCCGCTTTTCATTTTCGGGGCAAGCCTGACGCCGCAGGTGATTTGCGTGCTGGCCCTGCTGGTGGCCGTGACCGTTGGCCTTTCGTGCTTCTTCAATCTGACCCTTTTCGGCAAAGCCTTGAGGGCCTCTGCGATCAACCCTACGGCAGCCAACCTGGTGGGTATCGACAGCAGCCGTTTCAGGCTTTTCTGTTTCGGCCTGGCCGGCGGATTGGGCGCTCTGACCGGCATCGTGACCGCGCCGATCACCTTCACGGGGTATGAAATCGGCGCGCTTACGGGCCTCAAGGGCCTGGTGGCCGCCATCGTCGGGCAGTGGAGTATCACAGGAACCGTGGCCGCAGGGCTTGCCCTCGGCCTTCTCGAAGGGTTTGCCGCAGGGTTCATATCCCCGGGACTCAAAGACGTGATCGCCCTTCTGATCATGATGCTTTTTCTGATCTTCACCACCGTGAGTTTGCCCTCTTTACGCAGAAAGTGAGGACCATGGGAGCCAAGAGCCGGTTCGATTCCTATCTCTTTGTCTTGCTCGTTTCGGTGATTCTTCTTCTGCCCTTGTGGACCAAGAGCTCCTATGTCATCAGCGTGATGGTATTTGTGGCCATCTTCGGGGTGTTGACCTTGGGCATGGGAGTGCTTCTGGAGCAGGCAGGCTTGTTCTCCCTGGCCCACCCTTCCTGGTTCGCCCTGGGCGCTTACGCCGCCGGCATTCTGGCCGTCAGGGGGATCATGCCCCCGTGGGCAGCCATGCTGGCCGGCGCTTTGGGCGTGGGGGTTCTGTCTTATCTCATGGGCCTGGGGTTGCTCCGTCTCAAGGGCTACTACCTTGCCTGCGCAACCTTTGCCCTTTTGCTCATCGTGGTCATCGTTCTCGGACAGCTGGGGAGCCTCACAGGAGGCCACGAGGGACTGATGGGTGTGCCGCCATTATCCATAGGGGGCTTTGTTTTCCAGAGAGACATTCACTACTACTACCTGGGGTGGGCGCTGTGCCTCGGCTGTCTCCTGGTGCTGTCAAACATCATGAACGGAAGGGTTGGCCGCGCGATCAAAGCTTTTCGCGACAGCGAGGTGGCGGCAAAAAGTCTGGGCGTCAATGTGCTGAAGTACAAACTTCAAATCTTCGTCCTCACCGCGGTGATGGCCAGCCTGAACGGGAGCATCTTCTGCTTTTACCTGCGGTTTACGAACCCTGAAATGTACAGCTTCCCCCTCCTCATCGAGCTGATTACCATGCTCGTCGTCGGAGGCGGGATGAAGGTCCATGGCCCTCTCCTGGGCTGTTTCGTCACCGTGTGGCTTCGTGAGCTGATTCATCCGTACCTGGGAGACATCCTTCCGGTGCTGACCGCTGAAGTGGATGCCATTTTCTTCGGTGCCATCATCGTTGTGATCTTGATCTTTATGCCTGGGGGCTTGACGGGATGGCTCGAAGAGGCCCTGAGGTATGGGAGGAAAGCCGTTGGACAGACCTGAGTCTTCTATCAATCCCTCTGGCGGCCGACCGATTCGAGATAAGGCCCAGAAGCCTTTCCTTCAGCTCGTGGGAGTCACGAAGATGTTCGGCGGAATCCGTGCCCTCCATCGCGTGGACTTTCAGCTTGAGCCGATGAAGATCGTGTCGTTGATCGGCCCCAACGGCGCAGGAAAAACCACGCTCATCAACGCGGTGACCGGGGTCTTCCCTCCTGAAGAAGGACGGATTTGCTGGGAAGGGTCGGAAATCGCCGGCCTGCCGCCCCATCGGATCGCATCCCTGGGCATCGCCCGGACTTTCCAGCTGGAAGAGCTGTTTCCCAGCCTCCCAGCCTTGGAAAACGCCATGGTGGGTTGTCATCTGAGAGGAATGTCAGGGATTCTGGCCACAGGGTTCAGGGCCCCCTGGTCGAGGAGGGAAGAACGCACTCTCAGGGAAGAAGCGCATCAGAACCTGGAAGCGGTCGGCCTCGCTCAGCGCGCCTCAAACCCGGTCTCCAGCCTGCCTCTGGGGGAAAGAAAACTCCTGGGCATAGCCAGGGCCTTGGGATTGAGACCCAAGCTGCTGATGCTCGACGAGCCCGCCGGGGGGCTGGCGGCCCATGAAATCGAGAAGCTGACCGAGATGATCCATGCCCTCGTGAAGAAGGGGCTGACGGTTCTCGTCATCGAACACAACATGTCTTTTGTGATGTCGATATCTGAGAAGGTCCTGGTGCTGGACGCAGGGATGAAGATCGCGGAAGGGCCTCCCGAGGCTGTTCAGGCAAACCCAAGGGTGATCAAGGCGTATCTGGGTGACGAGGAATGAAAGGGAAGAACCTCCAGCTGATCGTCGAGGGCCTCTCCACTTTCTACGGCGAAGCACAGGCGCTCAACGATGTTTTCCTTTCCGTGGCCAACCATCAGGTGGCCGCCCTTTTGGGGAGTAACGGCGCGGGGAAGACCACGATGCTGAAGACCGTCACCGGTTTCCTCAGGCCCAGAGCGGGAAGAATCACCTTTGAAGGTCAGGATATCACCCATCTGGCCCCCCATCGAATCATCAGGGCAGGAATAGCCAGTGTTCCCGAGGGAAGGCAACTTTTCGGCAAGATGAGCGTGGCCGATAATCTGCTTCTCGGAGCCTACTCCCTCACCAAAAGAAAAAGGAAGGCCTTTGCGAGGCCCCGGCTTGAGATGATTTTCAAGCTGTTTCCCGTTCTCGGAGGCAGGATGACCCAGAGGTCCGAGACCCTGTCGGGCGGTGAACAGCAGATGCTGGCTTTGGGCAGGGCCCTCATGGGCAACCCCAAGCTCCTGGCTTTGGATGAACCTTCCCTAGGCCTTGCTCCTCTCTTGGTCAGCCAGATGATGAGACTGCTTCGACAGGCTTGCGCGGAATTCGGCCTCTCGGTGTTGCTCGTCGAGCAGAACGCGCGGGCTGCGCTGAAGATTGCCGACACCATTTACGTGTTGGAGAGGGGCATCGTTGTTCTTAATGGGACGGTGGAACAAGTCGAATCTGACCCGCGTATTCAAAAAGCTTATCTCGGCGGATAGATACAGAAGGGAGGTGATGCTTCGAGTTCTTTGAAAGGTTCCCTTTTGGAGACCGAACCGATCGGTTGCGGTCCTAGGCATAAACCAAGGCTTTTTCGTGGAAGGAGGAAGGGATATGAATAAGTCGATAAGGTTCTTGATCATCCTTTTTGTTGGACTCGTCCTTTTCACCCCGTGGCCTGTTTTGGCCCAGCAGGCATCCCCCTACCCCATCGGGGTTGTCGTGGACCTTACTGGCCGAACTTCGAGCATCGGGATCCCGGAAAAAAGGGCATTTGAAATTGCCTTTGACGAAATCAACGCCGCAGGCGGCGTCAACGGCAGAGCCCTCAAAGTCACGTATTACGACGCGGAAAGCGACACGGCAAAGGCTGTGCTCCACACCAAGAGGCTGATCGACGTGGATAAAGTGATCATCTGCGCGGGATACTCCTCTTCGGGCACCACGATGGCGTCGATCCCCATAGCGGAATCCGGGGCTATCACCCTTTTCAGCGCCGCGGCCTCGGATAAGATTTGGGTTCCCACCAAAAAGTGGGCTTTTAACGTGGTACCGCGACAGAAAGAGGCTTCCATCCCTATTCTGATCGAGAACCTGCAGAAGCAGGGCAGCAAGAAGATCGCCTATATTTACATCGACAATGTGTACGGCCAAACGGGGAAGGAAACCTTCGATTGGGCCTGCCAGGAGATGAAAATCACTCCCGCCATATTGGAAAAATATGCCCCGGGAAGCACGGATGTGGGCCCCCAGATCACCCATATCAAGGCAAGCGGTGCCGACGGCATCTTGGTCACCGGCCAGGTGGCGGATACGGTCATGGTCATCAAGAATGCGAGAGACCAGGGTTTCACGGCCCCCATCGTCAGTGATTATGCCATCGTGGGCCCCGAGTTCATCGATCTCGCCGGGAGGTACGGCGAGGGCATCGTCACCACCTCTTTGAAGACCCTTGTCGCACCCGACCTTCCCGACAACGACGTTCAAAAGAAAGCCTGCATGGATCTCTACACCAAGTACACGGCGAAACATGGCGCCTTCAGCCTGTATGCCGGCCACGCATGGGATCAGGCATTCATCATCGCCCAGGCCCTGAAGAAAGTCGACCGCAAGCTGGACCCGGCAAAGGAGGCGGGCTTGACCGCCATAAGGGCTCAGTTGAGGGACAACATCGAGGCAACAAAAAATTTCGTGGGCCAGAACGGCATTTTCAATTACTCCCCGGATAACCACAACGGGCTGGGGCCGAAGTGCTACGTCCCTGTCGTGGTCAAGGGCGGGAAATGGCAGCTGTTTAAATAGGCCCCTTCAACGGGTGTTCCGAGCATTCCCGGGGCGGCGCCGCTTCGCCAGTTCCGCGGGGCTTGCGCCCGAATGCTCGGAACCCCAAACCCGAAGGAAGCGGATGCCTTCGGCCTTGAACTTATGTAGCTTGTGAGGCTCAGCAAGAAATCAATGGGAGGTGAGGGGCGATGGAGAAATCGTCTGAGGAACTCTACGAGGAAAGAGAGCGAAGGACCCAGCAGGCCATCGAACTCAAGGTCCCGGACCGGGTGCCGGTGATGAGCTTATTCGGCTTTTTCCCGGCCCGCTACGCGGGAATAACGTTCGAAGAGGCCATGTATGATTACGACAAGATGATGAAGGCCTGGGTGGCGGCCATGGCGGAGTTTCAACCGGACATGTACGAAAACCCTTTCACCATTCGCTACCTGGGTCCAGTGATGGAAGCCCTCGATTACAAGCAGCTGAAGTGGCCCGGACACGGGTGCAGCCCCATGTCCACGTACCAATACGTGGAAGGGGAATACATGAAGGCCGAGGACTACGACGACTTTCTCTTCGACCTCTCCGATTTCATGGTCCGCAGGTATTGGCCTCGCATTTTCGGTGCCCTCCAGCCGCTGAAAAACCTCCCTCCCCTGAACAGCATCATCACCTACTACATGGGGCTGGCCGCTTTTTCGGCTTTCGACGGCCCGGAGATCCGGAAGGCGATCGAAGCGGTTCAGAAAGCCGCGGCCCACGCGCAGCGCCTTCTGGCCGGTGCTGCGGAATACGCGGCCAAGATGAAAGCCCTGGGGTTTCCGCCCCAATTCGGGTCTTTGTCCCAGGCGCCCTTCGACACCCTCTCCGACTTCTTCCGCGGCACCAAGGGCGCCATGCTGGACATGTTCAGGTACCCGGATAAGATCCTGGAGGCGGCGGAGAAGTTGCTCCCCATCATGATCCGCGTCGGGTTGGCCGCCAAGACCAGAGGGGTATCCAGGGTCTTCATTCCCCTGCACAAGGGGCTCGACGGGTTCATGTCGCCGACTCAGTTCAAGACCTTCTACTGGCCGACGCTCCGAAGGCTGGTCCTGGCGTTCATCGAACAGGGCTTGAACCCTGTGCTCCTTTGGGAAGGCGACTGCACGTCCAGGCTTGAACTGATCGGCGACATCCCTCCCGGCAAGGCGGTTTACTGGTTCGAAAGGACGGATATTTTCAGGGCCAAGGAAATCCTGGGTAAAGTCACCTGTCTCAGGGGAAACGTGCCCCTTTCGTTGATGTGCACAGGGACGCCGGACGATGTGAAACGGTACTGCAAGAAACTCATCGATGTGGTGGGCAAGGGGGGAGGCTTCATCATGGACTGTTCGACGGTCGTCGATGATGCCAAGCCGGAAAACCTGAGAACCCTGATCGATTTCACGAAGGAATACGGCGTTTATCGCTGAAGGGCGTTGAATTGAAAATCGCCGGGAGAACTTATCCCGGAAACCGGAAATTGGAGGTCAAGGAAATTATCGGATGAGCTTCATGGCGGCGCCGAGAAGCACTTGGGCCCCGGCGCCGAGGTCGCTCAGGTCCGTGAACTCCTCGGGGCAGTGGCTCCTCCCCTCCCTGCTCGGGACAAAGATCATCCCCACGTCCGTGATCTCCGGCAGGATGGAGGAATCGTGGAGGGCGCCGCTCGGCATTTTGAGGAAGGGGATGTTTTTCTCCCTGGCCGTTTCCTCGATGAGGCGAATGATTTTCTCCGACAGCCGCACGGGCGGCGTGTCGGACCGGGGCGCAGTGTCAAAAGCGAGAGACCTCTCCCCACAGATCTTCTCGATCCCCGCCAAGATGCGCTTGGTGGCCTCCTCCA
>JAGUZM010000249.1 GCA_020060805.1 Deltaproteobacteria bacterium
AAATACTGAGCGATGCCTCTGCACACCCCGAGAATGACCCCATGACGGGAGCGGTACATTCCGCCACCCCTTATGCTCTTAAATCCCTTCATGCTTTACGGTCCTTTCTTTCACGTTCCAGGATGATGGTTTCCAATGCCTCAACCCTTTCCTCCATTCGGGAGAGGCCTCTGTAGATTTCCTGAATCATACGGGCCTCTTCCGCCTGGCGGCCCCGCTCTTTGGGCGAAACGCCACCTTTGATGATTTTGATGGCCATGAGGATCGTGCTTCCCACAATGGCCAGGGCGATGATCGAACCGCCGAAGATGATGGCAATGATGAAAATAGCTTCCATGAGGAGTACCACGACTCATCGCTGCACACAGAAGAGGCCTACAGCCCTTCCTGCTTCTTGAGCGAGGATTTGAGCATTTGTAAATCTTTCTCTATGTCTTCGTCAACCACAAGGTTTTCGAACTCCGTGTCCAGGTCGGGTTTTTTGCCGAAGTTGACCAAGTCGGCTTCGGCTTCCATTCTGTCAATCCGGTTTTCCAGCTCCTCGAATTTGAACAGGGCCTCTGAGCCGTCCATGCGCCGGATTTCTTCCTCAGCTCGCCTCTTTTTTCTGGCGTGGATGTGTCGCTGAACAAGGAGGCGCTGCTTTTCCTTGGCTCCCCTGAGCTTCTCCTCCAGGTGATGGATGTCTTTTTGATATTGATCGACGAGGGCTCGATGATCCTCTGATTCGTGCTGCAGGGCGGCCACCGCTTCAGCGTAACGCCTCTTTTCCATGAGGGCCTCTCTTGCCAGATCGTCTTTCCCCCTGGAAACGGCAAGGGCTGCCCGGCTCTCCCAAAGCTTCGCGCGCCTCTCGGATTCCTCAACCTGGCGCTCGATCTTTTTGGTGCTCGCGATCAGGCTGGCGCACGATGCCTTGATTTCTACCAAGGTATCTTCCATCTCCCGAATCATCAGATTGATCAATTTTTCGGGATCCTCGGCCCTGTCCAACATGGCATTGATGTTGGAGTTGACGATATCTCGAAATCGGGTAAACACTCCCATGGTGTCACCTCCAATGAATGAATTCGACCTATTCGAACAGCAGGATATGTGCCAAAGGGACGGGTTTTGAGAATATGGTGTGATTTCAAGGAATTGAACTATTGACAAGGGCTTCGTTTCTTGGTAAATAAAGCTATTAGTTAGCTAATTAGGCCAAGGAAAAGCATTATTAGCCATGAAAGCCAGAAAGCCCCAAACCTTTGCAAACCCGCATCTTGAATCCATGGTAGACATTCCCGAAGCCCTGGGCGAATCAGAGAGCTTCCTGGAATTCAGAGAAAGGCTATCCCGGGTCGCTCCCGTCAACCGGCCGGTCCTCCTCGTGGGTGAAAGAGGAACAGGAAAAGAACTCGCCGCATCGAGACTTCACTTCCTGTCCCGGAGGTGGGAGGGTCCGCTGGTGGCGCTCAACTGCTCTGCTTTGACGCCCTCCCTGATCGAGGCAGAGCTTTTCGGGTACGAGAAAGGCGCATTCACGGGTGCAGCGGAGAGGAGGAGGGGGCGCTTCGAGTCAGCAGACGGGGGAACCCTTTTCCTGGATGAGATCGGGAACATTCCGATGGAGGTGCAAGAGAAGATCTTGCGCGTCGTGGAATACGGCTCTTTTGAAAGGGTCGGCGCCTCGGAGAATGTCAAAGTCGATGTGCGCATCATTGCTGCGACCAATGCAGACCTCGTGGTTCTGGCAGGGGAAGGCAAATTCAAGTGGGACCTCCTGGACAGGCTCTCCTTTGAAGTCCTTTTTTTGCCTCCCCTGAGAGAAAGAGATGGAGACATTCTCCTCCTGGCCAATCATTTTGCCGCTCGAATGGCTCATGAGCTCGGTTGGGAAGAACTTCCCCAGTTCTCGGACGAAGCCATCCATGCCCTCGAAGGGTATTCATGGCCGGGGAACGTCAGGGAGCTCAAGAATGTCATAGAGCGGGCTGTCTACCGGTCTGACACAAGCCTGATCCGGGAGATCGCTTTCAATCCCTTCCAGCGCGGGGAAGAAGATGAGCGTCCCGGGGCAGGAGAAACGAGAGAGACCAAGAAAAGGAAACCGTCGGCCGATGATCTCGGCTTAACACCTCTGAAAGAGGCGGTACGGGATCTGGAGGTTCGACGGATAAAGAGAGCGTTAATCGAGACCAGGCACAATCAGCAGAAGGCGGCGAGGCGGTTGGGCCTTTCCTATCACCAATTCAGGGGAATGTACCGGAAATACAAGGAGGCCGTGGAGAAGCCACCATAAGGGGGAGGCTGAGCGCCGGGCCTTTGACGGCTGGGTTCTTGCCTTCACCATAGGATCTTGGGTGGAGGGGATGGCCCGCTGAAGGGATGTACTGTTTTTCCTTGAGCGGCTCGGCCCGCGTGGGATAAAAGAGGGGCTATCAGCATGCGGGCTCGAAGATATATGCCTATGACAAAACAGGACAAAGACACCCCTGACCCGAGGATCTTCATCTATCACCGGGAGAAAAAGGTGGTGGAAGAAGAAGTGAGCTTCCCAAAATGCCTCACCCGGCTCTTTTACGGGACTTGGCCGGGCCGCCTGCTGACGAACCTGTTTCTGACCAGGAGACCCTTGTCCAAGCTCTACGGCCGATGGCAAAGCGCACGGTTTAGCGCGAGGAAAATCGAACGCTTCATCGACAAGCACGGGATTGATATGGGTGAGGTCCAAGTCCCTCCAGGAGGGTTCAAGAGTTTCAATGATTTTTTCACCCGCAAGCTGAGAAGGGGCTCAAGGCCAGTACAAACTGACCCCGAAATTCTTATATCTCCTGCCGACAGCCGCCTGATCGCTTATCCCGTCGAGGATGAAACGGTTTACCCTGTCAAGGGGGTCTCCTTCACCCTCCAAGACCTGCTCGGGGATGATTCCATCGGCCGTCTCTACCAAGGGGGGACATGCTTGATCTTTCGCCTTGCCCCAACAGATTACCACCGCTTCTGTTATCTAGACGATGGAAACCAGGGGCCCGTTAAATCCGCGGGAGGCAAGCTCCACTCCGTCAACCCCCTCGCTCTCCGGCAGAATCTGAGGGTTTTCCAGGAGAACTACAGAGAACGATGCAAGCTGTTCACGAAGAATTTCGGGGAGGTCATTCAAATCGAGGTGGGTGCCCTCCTGGTGGGTAAGATCCGG
>JAGUZM010000378.1 GCA_020060805.1 Deltaproteobacteria bacterium
CTCTTTCGCAAAGGCCCTAAGCGCCTCAGCCAAGGCTTCCCAGTTCTCCCGAAAGGAATCCAAAATAGCCTTCAGGCGCTCGCTCAGTTTCTTATAGTAGGCGGGGTCTTCGTTGAAATGCTTTTCAATATGATATCTCAGGGCATGTTCCATCTCCAGGGCCTGCGACTTCCTGGACTTCCCCCTTCCCACTTCCTTCTCAAAATCCTTATCCAGGATGGAAATAGGTGGGACTTTGGGATCAACGCCTTGGGCTACGATATGCTCATCAATGAGTTGCCGGACTTTGCTCCCCACGCCGGCTATGTTCAACTGGGAATCCCGATAGCGGTTGGAGGCCGCCTTGTTGATAAACCCCAGCAACTTCAAATCGTATATATAGGGAAGGGCCTCCGGTCGGGGGAGAATGATGTCCATGCTCTCGGCGAACTCCTTAAACCTCCCGATAAAATCCGCCCTCAGTGTCACATCCCTGAGCTCATCCACGCAGGCGTCGATTTCGGAAATGTCCGCGATTCCCCTTTCCTGAAACAACCCCAAAATTCTTCGATGCCTGTCGTCAAGCTTGGGCAACTCGTCTTTGATATTGATCAAAGCCCCCTTGATCTCGGCCTTGGAATACATGGCCAATGCCTCTGTCAATCGATCACCCACACCGAAGTAATCCACCACAAGCCCTCGGCTCTTTCCGGGATATCGCCGGTTCACCCTAGCAATAGCTTGTAACAACTCATGCCCGTGCATGAACCGATCAAGATACATCACCTGTTCCACCGGTGCGTCAAACCCGACAAGCAGCATGCTTTTCACGATGATGAAAGCGAGATGATCCTTGGACATCGGTTTCTTAAAGCGTCCATCTTTTCCTATCAGGATCTCATGGGTGTTCTTATCCGTATGCTCTTTGTAGGAAGGCGGGTCATTATGGTGCCCCGAGATAATGGCGGCAAACTCCAGATCCCGCAAGACACCCTCATTTTTCTTCGCAATAATCAGAAAACGCGTCTCCTCATCGAGATCCTCCTGCTGCTCTTCAGATAACGCAAGGACCTTCGGATCCAGCAGTTGCAGCCTTTTCAAAAGCTTAGCCTTGGCTTTCCCAAAGGCTTCATAATACCGAATCGCGGCCCTGCGGCTCACGGCCACCACCTGGGCCTTGAATCCGTTGGGCATGATGTTTGCCGCGTAATGAAGGAGCATGTCCTCTGCCTTCGCCTGAATCAAATCCCTGGCTTCCAAGATATTGACGACATTCCCGTATTTCCGCCGGATCGCCTCCCTTTCCTCCTCGGTGCGCGACCGGAACATGTCGTCAAAGAACTGATCCAGGGTTCTCCCACCCTCTACCTTTGCTTCAGCCCTGCGTCCTTCATACAGGATTTTGACCGTGGAGCCGTCCTTTTGAGATTGCTCAATGGTGTATTGGTCAATGTAGTCGCCGAAAATCTCGTGGGTCTTTTTCCTGATCCTCCCGGCGATGATGGGCGTGCCGGTAAATCCGATCTTGGCGCAATTAGGCAAGGCCCTCATCAAATTGGCGTGCAGCATGCTGCTATGGGAGCGGTGGGCCTCATCCACCAGGACCAGGATCTTTTCGGAAACGTTCCAGATCGGAAATAGTATCGGTTTTCGCAGGCTCTTGGCTATGTCTGAAGGAGCGGCCGCCTTCAATAACCTCGGCGCGGGTATTTCGTATTCGTCCTCCACATCGGCCGCCCTTTCCTGGTACTTCTGCACCATGGTAAAGACGATGTTTGAGGCGCTGTCTTTCAGGTATTTCTCCAATCTACCTTTATTATCTGCATGAGAAATCGTCTCTCCCGTGAGGGCTGCACTACCCTTCAGTTGCCCTTCCAGGGATATCCTGTCCGTTACCACAACGACCTTGAACCCCTTTAGACCCTCAAGGGTTCGCATCTTTCGAACGAGGAAAACCATGGTGAGACTCTTTCCCGATCCTTGCGTGTGCCAGATAATCCCGCCTCGTTGATCCATGTCGCCGGTTTCTTTTCTCGTCTTCCCGGTCCTCAGCCGGTGAATGGCTCTTTGCACAGCCCGGAATTGCTGGTAACGGCAAATGAGCTTTACCTGTCGGCCTTCAACCTGATCATACAGAATGAAGTTTCGGATAAGATCGATCAGGTGCTCCTTGCGAAGCATCCCGGCGATGAGCGTCTCCTGGCTGTTTAATTTGGGTTTCCCGAGGGCCTTAGCAACCTCAGCCATGGGAATCGGACTGGTGTCCTTCCACTCCATGTAATGCTCATAGTCGGCGCCGACTGTTGCCACCCTTGCCTGTTGGCGAAAGGTGCTGACCATGAATTGATTATAGTAGAAAAGCCTCTCGCAGCCTTCCTCTTCCTCCACGTCAGGCCGCTGGTTAGAATACCGAAGGAGTTGATTGATCCCTTCCTCCATGGGGTCGGTGATCTTCGGGCTCTTGCATTCCACGACCACTAGGGGGATTCCGTTTACAAAGAGAACGATATCCGGGGATATAAAGGTCTTGCCGCCGGGCACATCCACCCAAACTGGTTGATGGCCAGAAAGTCATTTCGTTCGGGATGGTCAAAATCAATGATCTTGGCCGCCTTCTCCCGCCCGCCCTCGCCATCAACGCCGCCGCTTACCGGAAACCCTCCCGCAATGAGGTCAAAGGCCGCCCTGTTGGCCTCCATCAACTTGGGTTCGCTGATTCTTTCGACAGCGCTTACGATCTGGCTGACCCGATCTTCATCCAGCCAGGGCCGTCCTTCCTCATCCCGGTTGATGGCCATCACGGCCTTTTTCAGGCGATTCCTGAGCAAGACCTCCCGGAAAGACTCTCGCTCCGTGAGATAGGGCACATCAATATCCCCTTCAATGTGCTCCCATCCCAGCCCTTTTAGCTGCTCGATAAAGGGGATTTCAACGTAGGCCTTTTCATCGGGAAGCGGCACCATATTCACCCTTCAAGCCTGAAATGGATGCCTCACTCCATGTCGCTATTCTGTCGCAATTCATGTCGCGATATTGTCGCAATACTATCATAACCCCTTGATTTTCAGCTTATAACGGGCTGCCCTTGCCGATCCCTCCACCTCCAGTACTCCCTTTTCAACAAGCCCCTTGATATCCCGCTGGAGGGTTCGCCTGTTCATACCGGGGCACAACTGCTCATAGTCCTCAATCCTGAGCACCGGGTTTTCGAGCAGATACCCCACGGCCAATGCCTGCCGTGCTGAAAGACCGTGCTTCTGAGCAATGGCATCCCTGCGGATGACCCACTTCCCGCGCTCTGTCACCTCGATCATCTGGGTCGCTAGCCCATCCACGAAGTAATCGAGCCAGCCTGTCAGGTCCATCCCCTGCTCACGCACATTCTGGATGGCCGCATAAAAGGCGCTCCTATCGCGGTCATAGTATTCGCTGATGGTGAATAACCGCTTGAAGTCATAACCGGCCCGGTAGAGGCAGAGGGTCGAAAGAAGCCGGGAGGTACGGCCATTGCCGTCCACAAAGGGATGAAGATGCACCAGTTGAAACTGGGCGATGCCGCTTACCAGCACCGGATGGACATCCTGCACCCCATTCAGCCAGGCCACAAGCTCGGCCATAAGTACCGGCACATCCCCCGGTGCCGGCGGGGTGTAAATGATCTGGCGCGTCAGGGAGTTGACCACATAGTTCTGCACCGCACGATATTTCCCAGGCGCCGCTGTGCCACCCCGCACCCCCTGGACCAGCCGTTTGTGGATTTCCCGGATCAGACCTTCGGTGATGGGTTCACCGTGTTCCAAGTAGTCGGAGACGAACTCGAACGCCTTCCGGTAGTTCAGCAGCTCACGGACATCATCCGGATCGGCCTCAGCCACCTGCCGACCGTCGAGGATAGCCTCGGCCTGCTCCAGCGTCAGCCGCGTGCC
>JAGUZM010000566.1 GCA_020060805.1 Deltaproteobacteria bacterium
ATCTCCCCCCGCCCCTCTTTTCCAAAGAGGGGTGTTTCCTCCCTTTGACAAAGGGAGGTCAGGAGGGATTTAAAAAGGGTGTCGTTCCAATTATGGGACGATTCATAAGATTATGGGGGCGTTCAAAACGCCCCGAGGCCGTATTGCGGTCCTGAGAGAACACCCCCCGGGGGCTCCGGCTTAGCTCGATTTGGCAGCGGATTTCTGACCCAGTACAGGAGAGTTCCGTGTACCCGCGGATTATTTCGGCTTTCGGTAGGGGGCGGGCTCCTTGTTCGCCTCCAGCATGCCCCGCAGGCGGTTTCGTTCTGCCCGCACCTTGCGCAGTCGCTCCTCCAATTCAACCTTTTTTTCAGTCGGCGCAGCCTTGAGTTCTTGCTCCAGCCGGTCCACTTCCTTCTGGAGGCGGTAAAGATCTTTGGCGATCAATCGGATCGACATGCGAGAACGGATTTCCTCCCTGCTTTAAGCTTCGAGAAGAGCTATTCAATCAACCGTCTCAGTTCCTCCGGCCCGAAGGTCAGCTTTCGGAAGAGCTTTTTTTCAACCTCTCTACACTGAAGGAAATTATCCCTGATCCGCTGGCAGATCCAGTCTTCATTTCTCCCGTACTGGGCGAGCAGGTAATCGAGCCGCTCGTCGAGACTGACAATCCTGTCGTGGTTCACTCGCTTATCGGCATAATAGACGATTTCCTTTTCAGATATCGGAGCCTTTTCGTCAAAATGTTTTAATCGGATGTGTTCACCCACAATCCCGGCAATTTCCTCGAGATGGTTCTCCAGGCAGATCTCCACTCCCTTTGCGGCATGGTCTTCCCCGGATTCGAGGCAAAGGCTTTTGCCAATGTCATGCATCAACGCACCTGCGGTGACCAAATTCGTGTGGAGGTTTTCTCCCGCGTCTCGGAGACTGTCTGCGAGTAGGGTTGATATTTTCTGAACCATGATGGAATGGGCCTTGATGTTTTCCCACATCCCGTACCTGTCCATCAGTTGAAAACAGAGATCCCTCGATGGAACCATTTTCGCGTAGCCCCTCTCTTTTTGATCCGTGCCCGGCCTGAGCAAGGCCACGGAGCCGTCCGTTTTGATTACCCTTATACTCCGGTCTTGGCTGGTAACACGTCTCAAAAACTCATTAAACTATTCCCGGTGCGGCCCCAAGTCGTCGGGAGGTCGTCTTCCAGGCCGACCCGAGGGGGGTGGTCTCTTAAGAGCCGCAACCACCGCCCCAGCCCCTAAAGCGGCGCCGAAAAGTCATAGGGTTACGGCAGTAGCCCCGGAGAGGCAACTCTCCGACTGGCTTGGAGGGAATGCGCCTACCCCGGAAAAGACTTGACATTATGGGGGCGGTTGACGGGATGAGTCCATTTCCGGTTGCGGACTCGCCAGAGACCACCCCCCTGGATCGGCCGAGGAAGACGTTTTATTACGCCCCTGGAAGACCGCCTCCCGGCAGGTGGAGCCGCGACGAAATGCCTTCCAAAACAACTCTTGAGACATGATACACGAAAGCCACGCCGTTACCTTTTCCTTCCCCACGATAGGGAAGGTTGCTGCAAAAGGCAAGGGGGAGAGTTGACAAGGAGAGGCCCAATCGAGACAATAGGCAATGGAAACGCTTGAACTGACAAGGAACGGCGAGGATGCACGATGAGGAGCGTCACCAAACCCCTTCAGTGCCTATTCGCGGTTGCGGTTTTTCTTGCGGGGATCATACTGTCATTTGACGGATGCGGGGATGCACCCACGCCGAAAGAAAAAGAGGACGAGTTTCGTCCCCTCAGGGAGGCGATGGTCAGGGAGCAGATATCCCATCCTCCCGACTATCGCGATTCCGTCAAGGACCCGAAGGTCCTTGATGCCATGCGTGCGGTTCCACGGCACCTCTTCGTCCCTCCATCCAACATCCGCAACGCCTACGGCGACTTTCCTCTTCCCATCGGTTACGGCCAAACCATTTCGCAGCCTTATATCGTTGCCCTTATGACGGAAATGCTGGAAGTTAAGCCGGAGCACAGGGTGCTTGAAATCGGAACAGGCTCCGGCTACCAGGCGGCCGTTCTTTCGCCGCTGGTCAGGGAAGTCTACACCATCGAGATCGTCAAACCTCTTGCCCTTCAGGCGGAGGAGCGACTGAAGAAACTCCAATATCCCAACGTTAAAGTCAAAATCGGTGACGGATATTACGGGTGGGAAGAGCTTGCGCCTTTCGACCGCATCATCGTCACCTGCGCCGCCACTTTCGTGCCCCCTCCCTTGCTGAAACAGCTGAAGCCCGGCGGCAAGATGTGCATCCCGGTGGGCGGGCAGTACGTGGTTCAATACCTCACGATGGTGGAGAAAGCAGAGGATGGCTCCATCACCATGCGAAAGACGCTGCCCGTTCGATTTGTTCCCCTCACCCGAGGAGACGGCGAACCATGGCAGTGAGAGGCCCCACCACCCCCTTCCATGCCATCCTCCTTTTTCTCACTTCCGCTTCCGTCCTGGCCTATGAAATCGTCCTTATGCGGCTTTTGTCCATAGGCCTTTGGTATCACTTCGCCTACATGGTCATCAGCGTGGCCCTGCTCGGGTTTGGCGCAGCCGGGTCTCTTCTCTTTCTCTCGTTCGAGAAGATGAGAAGGAATATGGATCAATGGCTCATCGTCTTGGCAGGTGCCACAGCCGTGGCGTTTCCCCTTGCCTTCAGCGTGTCACAAAAAGTGGGTTTGGACCCTCTTCAGCTCATCTGGCAAAAGAGCGAGTGGGCCAGGATGCTTTTCACATACCTCCTGATGGCTGTCCCTTTCTTCCTGGCAGGAGGGATCGTCGGGATGATTCTCACGGCCGCGGGAGAGGGGGCCCACCTGATGTATGCATCAGACCTTCTGGGCGCGGGTTGCGGCGCTCTCGCCATCATTCCCGCCCTGTACCTCGGCCCCCCCTGGACCCTTTTACCCCTGCTGGGAGGCATGGTGCTCCTTGGGGGAGCGGTCTTTTGCCTTCGCCTGCGCCATCCCTGGAAAGGGGTGTTGGGGATACTCGTGGCCGGCGTTCTCGGCGGAGCGGCGTATTTCACCTCTCCTCCCTTTCCCCAGATCCACCACACAAAGGCCCTGCCCATGACCCTTGCCTTTCCGGACGCCAGGGTGGAGGCGGAAAGGTCAGGGCCCTTGGGGATCATCCAGGTGGCGGGAAGTGCCCTGATCAGGGAAGCGCCAGGCCTGAGCCTGAAATTCGGCCTGCAGGGGGGAGGGGAAAAGGCGGGCCTGCCGGAGCAAAGGCTCATTTTCTCCGACGGCGATGCCCTCAGCCCCATCACCCGATTCAGGGGAGATATGGATGAGCTGGAATACCTGGACTTTACCACCATGGCCCTTCCCTACCACATCCGGCATCCATCAGCGGTCCTTGTCATCGGGGCCGGCGGAGGAAGTGACGTCCTCCTCGGCGTGAGACAAGGGGCCTCGCGGATCGTTGCCCTGGAGGCGAACCAGCAAATCGCGGATCTTCTCCTCGGCCCCTTCGCCGAGTTTTCAGGGCATCTTTACTCAAGGCCCGAAGTGCAGCTGGAGGTGAGGGAGGCACGACAGTATCTCCACTCCAGCAGGGATACATATGATTTGATTCACCTCCCCTTTTTCAGCGGATACGGCAGTTCCGCAGGGGGGCTTCACTCTGCGACGGAGAATTACTTGTACACAACGGAAGCTTTCGAGCTTTATCTCTCGAGGCTCAGCCCCAAGGGGATGTTGGCCGTCTCCTGCTGGTTGAAACTTCCGCCGCGCGACTCGCTGAAGGTATTCTCAACGGCTCTCAGGGCCCTGCGTAACCAGGGCGTTATAAGCAGGCCGGAAAAACACCTTTTCTTCATCCGGAGCTGGAAGACATCCACGATCCTCGTGTCCAAGACCCCCTTTGACGAAGGGGAAATCAAAAGGGGGATCGCCTTCTGTGAATATCGAAACTTCGACTTGGCCTACTACGCAGGCATGAAACCAAGTTTGGCGAACCGGTACGACATCCAGGATCAGCCCTATGACTTCCTTGGCGCGACGGCCCTGAGCGGCGCTGAGGCGGAGTCTTTCCTGGAAAGGTATGTGTTCGATGTGAGGCCCACGAAAGACGACCGGCCCTACTTCTCAGATTTCTTCCGCTGGGACAAAGCGGTGGAGCTGTTTCAGCTTCTCAGAAGGGAATGGCTCCCTTTGATCGACTTGGGATATGTCTTTGTCATCGCCACTCTGGTGCAGGCCCTTCTAGCGAGTGGTTTTTTGATTCTCGCCCCTCTCCTTGGTGTGAGGTGGGCTGCTGGTAAGGGGACCCTCCCGGGGTTAGGAAAAGTTCTGGGTACCCTGGTCTATTTTGGGTGCATCGGGCTCGCCTTCATGTTCCTGGAACTGGCCCTCCTTCCGAAATACACCCTTCTCCTCTCCCACCCGATCTATGCGGCGGCCGTGGTCCTGAGTTCCATTCTCTGCTTCGCAGGGCTGGGCAGCATGTGGGTCAAACGTTTCCAGGAGCGGGTGCCCCATTTTCTCTGGGTGGCCGTCGGGGTCATCTGCACCTGGGTCCTGGCCGATGCATTGATAGGGGACCGCTTGTTTGCGAGTGCGATCAGCTGGCCCTTAGCGGGCAGGGTCGCGCTTTCGATTTGTGTGATCTCCGTGCCGGCGTTCTTCCTCGGGTGGCCCTTTCCTTCCGGCCTCAGGATGACGGCCAGGCACCTTCCGGGGCTCGTCCCCTGGGCCTGGGGCATCAACGCGTGCGCATCCGTCACCGGCGCAGTCCTGGCCAAATGCCTGAGCGTGAGCACAGGGTTTCGTCTCCTGATGCTCGCCGCCTGTCTTCTCTACATCCTTGCCGCAGTTGTTTTCCGCTTCACCTTCAGAGATCGGGCGCTTCGATAGTCCCGCGTTGACCTCATATCAGTTTCCCTCGACTCCCCCAGGGCTTAGAAAATGGCTTGCGATCCTGGTTGAAGATCTGTAAAACGCTTAACCATGGAGGAGGGGAATCATGGCTATTCGGATCGTTCGGCTTGGCAGTCCCCGGGGGAAAGGCGAAAACCTGCGTCTCGGCACGGTGCGGCGTCCGCCCCGGGGCGTGCCGAAGAGCGAGTTCGCATCCCGGGACTTCTTCGACGTATGGCTCCCTGCTCTCTCCCCGAGTGCGGAGCTCCTGAAAGCGGGGAAAGAGGCGGTAGACGAATCTGCGTGGCAAACGTTCGCCAAGCGCTTTCGGGCCGAGATGAATCAGCCCGACCCAAGCAAGCTGCTCGATCTGCTTGCGGCGCTTTCGCACCAAACCGACTTTTCCCTGGGTTGCTACTGCGCGGAGGAGTCGCGCTGTCACCGGTCGGTTCTCCGGGAGCTCCTGGTGCAGCGCGGAGCAACGCTTGCGTAGCAGGCTGCTGAAAAACGCGCATCTACGTCGTTGCCCTCATCCCGCGTCGCTGCGACGTACTTGCATGTACGCCTCGCTCCTCGGGATTTCGGGCGCCTTGTATCTGTGCGTTTTTGAGCAACCTGCGAGCGGGAGGTTTTGGGTGTTGCCGAAAATGGCGGAAAAATGGTAAACAAGAGGTCTATGGAACTTTGCCTGTGGTGCTCCTTTCAGAGACAGAAGAATGGGGGGTGCGGTTATGGAGAAGAAAATCCTGGATGCCATGAAAAAGGCGGGGAAACCAGTAAGGCCGTCAGAGGTGGCAAAGATGATTGGCGCAGAGACTGTTGCGGTTTCAAAGTTTATGAAAGAGCTCAAGAAGAAAGGGAAGGTTAGATCCCCCAAAGCGTGCTTCTATGAGCCAGCGTAGCGCCCCACCTGAGGGCTCGAGACATTCCTCCTGGTTCGTCGGGATCGTCGTTATTTTCGTGACCTGCCTGATTACGGCCAATATCACTGCCGTGAAGCTCGTCAACCTCTTCGGGTTCGTTCTTCCGGCGGCGATCCTCATTTTCCCCCTGAGCTACATCACGGGTGACGTCCTGACAGAGGTTTATGGTTACCGCACGGCCCGACGTGTCATCTGGCTCGGGTTTTTGTGTAACTTGGTTACGGTGGTAGCCATTTGGATCGGTCAGGTGTTGCCTCCTGCCTCTTTCTGGGACGGTCAGGGCGCTTACGAACGGATCCTCGGGTATACCCCTCGACTCCTGGCTGCTTCGTTTCTTGCCTATCTTGTGGGTGAGTTTGCGAATTCCTTTGTCCTGGCCAAAATGAAAATCGCCACAAAGGGCCGCTGGCTCTGGTGCCGCACGATCGGTTCGACATTGATAGGGCAGGCGCTGGACTCCCTGGTCTTCATGAGCCTGGCTTTTGCCGGGACGATCCCCTTCTCCGGACTGCTCGGTGCCGTCGTGACCCAGTGGCTCGCCAAGTCCATGTACGAAGCCCTGGTCACCCCGTTCACGTATCTGGTGGTCAACTTCCTGAAGCGCAAGGAAGGAAAAGATGTCTACGACCATGACACGAGGTTTAACCCTTTGCTGATTTCCGATTAGAATCTTGGTACTGCTGTTCACAATTACGGTCAAAAACCTTGGTTCACCACAGAGCCACAGAGAGCGCAGAGAAAAGTTTTTGTTTGTCGGGAGATACCGACAAACAAAAATATTCTGCCTCAAAAGAATCTTACGAGGATTATTTTCGTCTATCGGTACTTGTCCCGCCATAGCTTTAGCGACGGCGGATTTCCCGATAGACGAAAAAATATGTCCCCTCAGTGTCCTTTGGTACTGCCTCAGTGGTGAATATGTGAGCGTATTTACGGAGCCCTCTACTTAGACTCTGATTTGTTCATGGGGTGCGGAGAAGTCTTCGAGACCACGCCCCCCGGTCGGACGAGGAAGCGATTTCGTTGCGATCGAAGACATGCATTGTGATGGGCGTTGAGAGATTTACCGGAGAGTTGAAAATGAACAGCTTGACAGAAGAGCAAAGAATCCTTCTCGATAATGTCCGGAGAGTAAGCCGGGAGAGGATCGCCCCTTTTGCGAGCGAAATCGACCGGACCGGGGAATTTAACTGGGAGATTGCATCGACTCTCTGGGATCTGGGCGTGCTTCAGATCATGCTGCCGGAGCCTTACGGCGGGTGGCCCTCGAACCCCTGCTACACCCTCTGCCTCTGTGTCGAAGAAATTGCCAAGGTCTGCGCCTCCTCTGCTCTCAACCTGATCATTCAGGCCGTGGGAAGCTTCCCGCTGATCCATGCGGGTACCGAGCATCAGAAAGAGAAGTATTTTCCAATGCTCTCAGAGGGGAAAAAACTGATCGGCTATCTGGTCACTGAACCGGGCGCGGGTTCCGATGTGGCCGCGATCGCCACGAGGGCGGAGAAGCGGGGCGGCTTTTATATCCTCAACGGCCAGAAGACCTTTGCCACCAACGGAGGCGTGGCAGGGCTCTACACCGTCCTGTCGAGAACCGAGGACAGGAATCTCTCCTTCTTCATCGTGGAGCGCTCGTGGAAGGGGGTCGCCATCGGTAAACTGGAAGACAAATGCGGTTTCAGGGGGAGCAACACGGCTGAGGTCATTCTGGAGGAGGTAGAGGTGCCGCAGGAGAACCTCATCGGCAAGCCTGGCGAGGGATTCCTGATAGCGATGGCCGATTTCGACATGTCAAGACCGACCGTAGCGGCCCTGGCCCTCGGTATCGCGGAAGGTGCGCTCCACTACGCCATGGATTATGCAAAGCAGCGCTTCACCTTCAACAAGCCCCTGATCAAACACCAGGCGATCCAATTCATTCTGGCCGACGCCCTCACCATGATCGAAGCCGGAAGGGGGCTGATGGAGAAGGCGGCCCTGGCTTACGATACGGGTCAAAGGAACACCGCTGCGGCATCCATGGCAAAATACTTCTGCAGCGACGCGGCGATGAAAATCACGGAAGACATGGTTCAGGTTCTGGGAGGATACGGTTATGTTAAAGACTACCCGGTGGAGAGGATGTTTCGGGATGCCAAGCTGACCCAGATATTCGAAGGGTCCAATCAAATCCAGAGGATGGTCATCGGGAGGGAGATGATCAAGAAAGGCTCTCAGCTGAGATAAAGCCGATCAGGGGAGGTGAGGGGATGGATTTTTCTTTGACCAAGGAGCAGAACGACATCAAAAAGGCGGCAGCAGAATTCGCGCGGGCGGAGTTTACACCCGAGGTGGCTCAGGAATGCGAATTGAACCATCGTTTTCCCAGAGAGATCTATGAAAAAGCTGCCAACCTGGGGTTCATCGGCCTCGATTATCCTGAAGAGATCGGCGGCGGGGCGATGGGCGTGCAGGAGAATGTACTGGTGGTGGAAGAATTCTGCAAAGCGGACTCAGGGCTGGGTATGGCGATGCACCTTGCTTACGTTCCCTCCAAGGTCGTCAAGCTCTTCGGAACTCATGAGCAAAAAAGAAAGTTCCTCGCCCCCCTCGTCCGTGGCGAGTGGGTGTCTGCGATCTCCCTGACCGAGCCGGATCACGGAAGCGATCTGACCTGCATGGAAACCACCATGGAGGAAAAGGAGGACGGGTTTGTCCTCAACGGCACCAAGATCTTCACCACCAATGCGGCCTATGCAGACTTCTTTGTGGTTTTGGCCCAAGATGACAGGAACGCTCCTCCGGGAAAAGGCATGACCACCATCCTGGTCGAAAGGAGTCCTTCTTCGTGGCTCGGGGGGCGCCTTGAGATCAATGAGATCCCTCACAAAATGGGAATCCGAGCGACCTCCAGCGGGGAGGTGGTTTTTGATCAGCTGAAGGTTCGCAAGGAAAACGTTCTCGGTGAGAGGGGGAGAGGTCTTCTGAATGTTCTCGATTTCCTGGATGAGAGCAGGATCGAGATCGCTGCTCAGGCTCTGGGAAATGCGGAGGGGGCATTCCTGAAAGCCCTGAACCACGCGAGGCAGAGGAACCAGTTCCAGAAACCCATCATCGATTTCCAGGCTATAGGCCATCGGCTGGGAAGGCTGTGGAGCCAAATTCAATCCATCAAGTGGCTCACATACTACGCGGCATGGCTGTGCGACAAGAAAATGGAGAAGACTGCCGGTGCGATACCGTTGTACACATCCATGGTCAAACATCACGTCCCGGAGACGGCCAAGGCGATCATCGACGAGACCATCACGGTCTTCGGCGGCTACGGATATTTCCTGGAGCAGGAGGTGGAAAGACGGTACCGGGACAATCGGATCATCGAGATCTACGAAGGCACCGTGGAAGTCCAGTTGAACAACATGGTGCGTATCCTGAAGAAACTGAATATGGACTTCATCCGATCAACCCTTCTGTAGGCGGGCAGGATGCCTTCGCATGAAAAAGAAAGGGAGGTTGCTGAAATGCTCAAAGCCAAGGACATCATGACAAAAGAGCTCATCACCGTGACGCCGGACATGGAGATCGCGAAGGCTGCCAAAGTTCTTCTTGAGAAGGGTATGAACGGCGTTCCGGTCGTGAAAGCGGGAAAACTCGTGGGCATCCTGTGCCAGAGCGACCTGATCGTGCAGCAGAAGAAGCTCCCTGTCCCCTCCCTTTTTACCCTCCTGGACGGTTTCATCCCCCTGGGATCGACGAAGCATTATGAAAAGGCCCTTCAGAAGATCGCAGCCGCCACCGTGGCTGATGCTATGACCCCGGACCCGGTTACGGTCCATCCTGACACCACGATCGAAGAGATCGCGAGCCTGATGGTGGACAAGAATTTTCACACCCTCCCGGTTGTGGATAAAGGAAAGCTCGTGGGGATTGTGGGAAAAGAGGACATCCTCAAGACCTTGATGCCAAGCTCGGGAGAGAGGCAAGAATAACGCGAGGAAGGTGAAGCCCGCTCCCGGGAGGGAGAGCCCTTCTCCATGCGGAGGGCGTCGCGACCGGCAGGAAAAGGATTCCCGAAAAAGACGGTTCCCTCGGCCTCAGCTAAGGGGTGCGCTCAAAGATCCGCCTGATCTTCCTGATGTCGCGGGTGGCGCCCAGGGCGACCATGAGCTTGATGCGCGCTTTGGATCCTGAGAGCCGGCCTCCAAGGATGACCCCTCTTTTCGCCAAATCGGCTCCTCCCCCGGGATAGGCATACATCGGCCAGACGCCGCCCTCCGGGCAGTGGGTCGTGAGCACCACGGGGATGTTCCGCCGGATGGCCTCGTCAAGAGAGGGAACGATTCCAGGGGGCACGTTCCCAGCCCCGAATCCCTCGATCACAAGCCCGGCGATCCCCCTCTCCAGGAGATGGTCCACGATAGCGCCGTCCATGCCCGTGTAGCAGGAAAGCATCGGGACGTTGGGCTCGATCCGGCGGGTGGGGATGAGGGGCCGCTTGAGGGCTGGAGAGGAAGAGCGGGCTCGGGTGAGGCGGACGACATCTCCGGCCACGTACGCCACAGGGCCGCTCTCCGGGGCCTCAAAGGCATCGATGTTCATGGAGTGGATTTTGACCACTTCCCGGGCGCTGAAAATCCTGTCGGTCATCAAGAGTACAACGCCTGTCCCCGCCGGCAGGGGCAAAAGACAGGCATTGATCCCGTTCAGGAGGTTGCGGATCCCGTCAAACCCGGTTTCGCTGTAGAAGCGCATCGAGCCGGTGAAAACGACCGGTTTGGAGGACTTGATGGTGAGTTCGGCCATGTAGGCGGACTCTACGAGCACGTCCGTCCCATGGAGGATCACGGCTCCCCTTGCTGAAGGGGCGGAAAGAGCTTTGTCCACGTCCTTGGCCAGCCGGAACATGTGTTCCGGCGTCATATGGGGGCTTGGCAAGTTGGCCCAAAGGACCGGTTTGAAATCCACGTCCTTGATGCGGGGCTTCAATTCGGCAAACAGGCGGTCGAAGTCATCGCTCGGCACGACCCCGTGGTTTCCAGCCCGAGGCCTCATGGTGATCGTGCCGCCGGTGGAAAAGATGAGGATAGAGCCCTTTTTTTCAGGCCTTGGCATACGTCCAACCCTGCCGGTCCATTCGTTCCACGAATTCGACCAGGTAATCCACCAGGACCTGCTTCATCTTG
>JAGUZM010000191.1 GCA_020060805.1 Deltaproteobacteria bacterium
GCTCGTCACCACAAGCCATCCGCCGCAGGTTTTCACCTGCTTGGCCACGACATCCACGGTCTGCTCCCGGAAACCCTTCTCCAGGACGGACTTTCGATCGTAGAAATTCCGCACATACCATCCTGCAAAACCCCGGATCTCCATGCTTTCGGTCGTCAACCCGTTGCGATATCGTCTTCCCTCTTTATTCGACCACCGGATCCAATTCGCCAACTCATCCTGCGCAGCGTCACGAAAGGCTTGAGCCCGGTTGGCTTCGATCGTTCCTTCCTGGAGGTATTTGCCCCGGGGAGAGTTGTTCGGGAAATAGAAGCTGTGAGGGGAAAGCATGTTGAGCAAGGTGCAGGATTCCGTGCTATGCTTGGCCATGTATTTCAAGTCCTCTGCTTTGATATCCACGCCCAAGTGGCCGCTCCGAAGGGTTCGCCTCTTTTTGATTTTTTCGACTGGGAAATCCACGACCTTCCCTTTCTTGAGCCGGATCTGCGCGATGTCCCGATCGAACGGGTTCTTCGCGATGAGCTGAATGTCCGGTTTGTACCCGAATGTCCCGGCGCTGATGGCAAGGTTTTCGATGAAGGCGCCGATGGAAAGCAACAGCTCTCGATTGTTCGGGTCAACGGCCGGTAGCCAGCGCTTCTTGTCTGAACCTATGATCCAGTGTTTCGGTCCCGCAACCCTTACGGTCCACGGTTGCGTATTGTGGCTGCTCGCCGCAAGGGATGCGAGGTACAGAATTTCCCTCTCATCTTTCTCAAGGCCTCGGAGCGATTCTTGCTCGCCGTTGAACTGAGGAAGATCGTCTCGCTTCAGCCCGCTGCAGGCACCCGTCATGGAGAGTCCGCCCAACAAGAGCGCTCCTTCCCCAGAAAGCTTCAAGAACTTCCTTCGACTGATCATTTTCGCCTCTACCCTTCTTTTGGCCTTTTCATATGCTTCCTGGCTTTCCATGTTCGTCCCCTTTCTTTCCTGGGAAAATGAAGTTCTCTGGCAATCTCTTCTTCCCGAAACGTTAATCTATACTTTGGCATCTCCTATGTCTACTTAGATTTCTGAAGACGCCCCTATCCGCACGTGATGCGATGAGCACACAGTCCTTGACGGACAAGATTATTGACACCCTATGGGAGGTTGCATATAGTGCGGTGAAGAAGATGACCTGCAGATTACGCTACCCAAATTTCACTCCTATCAAGAGCTATGGCTCTCAGAGCAGAAGCAAGGGAGGGCTGTCATGGCAGGGCTCCACGCAAGACTCGGTGAGCTTCTCAAGAGTATGCACATGATCACGGATGACACGCTGATGAACGCTCTCGACGAGCAGAAACGGCTTGCAGCATGGCCTTTCCGAATTTCCAGGCCGGGGCTGCCTGATCTCATCAGAAAGGGAGGGCCTTCCGACGGCCTCAAGTATAAGCTTCTGGGGGAAATCCTGGTCCACAAGGGAGCCCTGTTGACCGATCACCTTAGAACTGCCCTGCTTGAACAGTGCCGGCTTGCCACCCCGCCATGTGAACTCCTCGGAAAAGAGGACATGGAAGCCATCATCAAGCTGCTCGGCTTCATCAACTCGACGATCAACCTGGATGAGCTTCTGGATCGAATCATGGTGGCTGCCAGAGAGGTGCTGTATGCCGAAGCTTCGAGCCTCATGCTCATCGAGGAGCAAACAGGGGATCTCATCGTGAGTGTCCCCACAGGGCCCAGGAGAAAGGAGCTTAAGGAGGTTCGAATCCCCCGGGGGCAAGGTGTTGCGGGATGGGTCGCCCAGGAAGAGAAAGCCCTGGTCGTCCCGGATGCGACCAAAGATCCACGGTTTTTCGAGAGGCTCGACAAACTTTCAGGCTTCGTGACGAAGTCCCTGGTGTGCGTGCCTCTGAAGGCAAAAGGGAAGGTGCTGGGCGTGATCGAGGTGATCAACCGCAGCGACGGGAGGCCCTTCGAAGAACAGGACGCCGAGCTTCTCAGCACCTTTGCCCACCAGGCGGCCGTGGTGCTCGACAATGCCCGTCTTCAGGCTGAAGCCCTGGAATATTACTCCCTGCGGCATGAACTGAATATCGCCAAGAGGATTCAGGAAAGGTTCATACCGGTGGCCGGCCCGAGCGCGGAAGGGGTTGAGTATGCCGGGTGGATTTCGCCCGCTGAAGCGGTGTCGGGTGATTTCTATGATTTCATGAAGACGCCGGAAGAGGAGCTGTTGATCTTTATTGGAGATGTCGTAGGAAAGGGCATACCCGCGTCTTTGCTCATGGCCACGACGCGATCGGCCCTGCGAATCCTCCTAACCAGGGAGAGAGACCTGAGTGCCGTCCTGGATACGATGAACCGGTTCCTTGTCCGGGAACAGGATAACCAAGAGTTCGTCACCCTCTTCCTTGCAAGATACTCTTCCCGGACGAAAAGCCTTCGTTTCGTCAATTGCGGACATACGCCTCCTCTGCTGATCACCTCCGAGGGTTCCGAGCAACTGGATACGGGAGGGAGGCCTCTGGGAGCATTTCCGGACGAGGAATACCCTTTCGTAGACCGATCTCTCCTTCCAGGCGATATCCTGGTGCTCTGCACGGACGGCCTGACCGAGCTCCGCAACAAGCAGGGGGATTTCTTCGGTGAATCGAGACTGGAATCGATATGCAGGGCCGTTCGGAATAAATCAGCGCCGGATATCCTGGAAGACATCAAGAAGGCAGCATCTTCATTCGCCGATGGGATGCTCCAAGGGGATGACATCAGCGTGGTGGTCCTCAAAGCCCTCTGAGTTTCCTTGAAGATGAGCCTAATATCTTCATTTAGGAAAGAAAAGCTTTTGGGATTCTCACGGCAGATCGATCCACCTCGCTCAGCTTCCCTCGGCCGATGAGGGCGAGGGTGCGGTCAATTTCGTCCGCCAAAACATCCAGGATTTGACCGACCCCCTCTTCCCCCCGGCTAGCTAGGCCCCAGAGATAGGCTCGCCCCACCAGGCACGCTCTGGCGCCCAGGGCTACAGCCTTTACAACGTCGGACCCGCGGCAGATCCCGCTGTCCAGGAGGATTTCGGCGCGATCCCTTACAGCATCGGCGATCTCTGTCAGCGCATGGAGGGATGCGGGCAAACCGTCCAGCTGCCGGCCCCCGTGATTCGAAACCACGATCCCGTCGACGCCGAGTTCCACGGCCTTCGCTGCGTCTTCCCTGGACATGATACCCTTCACGAGCAGAGGCCTTTTCCACAAATCCCGAAGCCAGGCCAGATCCTCCCACGTAGCGCCAGGGTTCACGATCTTCTGGTTCACGTAGGCGGACATCGTGACAGCGCTTTTTCCGGGTACCAGGTCCTTGAAATTCCCGAAAACCACTTTCGGCCCTGTGAGGAAATCGAAGAGCCAGGAAAATCGCCATGCCGCATCCATGATGTTCCTTATCCCCAGGCGAGGAGGTATGGTCAGCCCGCTTCGGAGATCCCTGTCCCGTTTGCCCAGGACAGGGGTATCCACTGCGAGACACAGGGCGTGATAGCCGGAGTCGGATGCCCGCCCCACAAGGGATGCGTTCAAGTCGCGGTCCGGACCGAGGTAGAGCTGAAACCACAACGGCCCGGTCGCGACCTTGGCGATTTCCTCAAGAGAAAAACTCGAAGCCGTGCTGACGACAAAGACAGTGCCTTTTTTCCCAGCCGCTCTCGCCACGGCCAGTTCCCCTTCCCGCGCCACAAGCCGGGTCATTCCGACCGGCGCCAGCAGCACAGGCAGCCTTATATCCTGGCCGAGAACCCTCGTCTCCTGCTCGCGATGGCTTACATCGGAAAGGGATTTTGGAACAAAGGTGACCTTCTCGAAGGCTGCGCGGTTGGCCCGCAGGGTCTGTTCGTCGAGGCTGCCGCCTTCGATGAAATCGAAGACGAACCGAGGCAGTCGCCGCCGTGCCATCTCGCGGGCATGAAAAACGGAGTGCATTTTCCTTCTCACGAAAGGCCTCCTGTCACAGCCCCCTCACCTTCAGCATAGGTCCACCAGGTCAAAGCAATTTATTCGGCAGCCACAGGGCAATCTGCGGAAACACAACCAGCAGGATCAGGACGATCATCATCATGACGAGGAACATGGTGACCCCCCGGAAGACATCTTCGAGAGGAACCTCCGGAGCGATGCTCTTGATCACAAAAACGTTAAACCCCACAGGCGGCGTCACCAGACTGACTTCAATCATGAGGGTGACAAAAATCCCGAACCAGATTCCGTTGTACCCCAGTTTGGTCACCACCGGGTAGAAGAGGGGAAGGGTGAGCACCAGGATGGAAACGGGGTCCAGGAACATACCGAGGAGAAGGTACACGAACACGATCAGCAATAGCACCACCACGGGAGAAACATCCAGCCCCACCATGAACCGGGATGTGTAGAGCGGCACTTTGGCAAGAACCAGGAATTTGCCTAAAATGGACGCGCCCACGATGATGCCGAAAATGGTGCTCGTGATCTGGGACGACTCCTTCACAGAGGCAACAAAAGTCTTCCATTCACGGTTTCTGAACACGAAAAAGATGAAAGCGACAAATGCCCCGAAAGCTCCTGCCTCCGTGGGCGTGAGGAGCCCCGCATAGAGCGTCCCAAGAACGCTGAGCATCAGCACGAAGATGCCGATGCCGCCCTTGAGAGAATGGAGGCGTTCCTTCAAGGATGCCGCGGCGGCTCTCGGCGCGAGCTTCGGGTTCCCGATCGCCATCACCGTGATTCCCAGGATGAAAACCCCTGCTGTTAGAAACCCGGGGATAAAACCGGCCATCAGGAGTTTCCCGATGGACTCTTCCGTGATGACGCCGTAGAGAACGAGGATGATGCTGGGAGGGATCATGACGCCCAAAAGACCGCCGGCCGCGACACATCCACAGGCCAGTTTCTGATCGTAACCATACCGCTTCATCTCTTCGATCGCGATCTTGCCCATGGCGCCTGATGTGGCCACGCTTGAGCCGCTCGTAGCGGCAAAGAGGGCGCAGCCGGCAACGGTCGCCGAGGCGAGACCTCCGGGCAGGAAGCTCAGCCACTTGTTCCCAATGTTGTAGGCGTCCTTGGAAATGCCTGAGCCAAGGGCCAAGGATCCCATGAGGAGAAAAAGAGGAATGATGGTCAGCAGGTACGACGCGACACTCGAAAAAGGGATGATACTTCCGAGATCAAGGCCCACTGAAACGCCTTTGATCACCATCGTTCCGACCAAACCGATCGTTCCGAGGCTGACAGCGATGGGCACCCCCGCCAGGATCAGCAGCAAGACAGCTCCGATTCCGATGAACCCAACCCACTGAGGTTCCACCGCTCATCCTTTCCTTGCGGCCGAGATTTTCTTTACCCCAAACGTCCTGTAGATGTCCAATAGAAGCTGAAGGCAAATCAAAAGAAGTCCTACAGCGATCGCCCAACGGGCCGGCCATATGGGGAATTTCATCAGGCCTTCCTTGTATTCCCCCGTTGACCAAGACTCCAAGGCCTTGGCTGCGCATTGAGTGAAAAGAATTGCCCAGAAAAGGAACCCGAGAACATGGGCGAAAAGATCCAAACCGTTACGGACACGGCCGGAGAAGTGGGAGATGACGAGTTCAGCGCGGATGTGGGATCCTTCCTTCTGAGCCGCCCCGAGACCCAGAAAAACGACCAGGACCATGAGGACTTCGCTCAGTTCGAAAACGCCGGCGATCGCCTGGCCCAGCAAGTGCCGGCTGAACACGTCAGCGATGCTGATGATGATCATGAAAAAGCAGGAAGCCATGGAGACCGTCATGGCCCACGCGAGAACATGACCCAGGGCCGGTCTTTTAGCCACAGGTTGGGGCTCTTGCTTCACGTCTGGATTTTTCCTCCTGGATGCCCCGTCCGCTGGAACGGTGCCCTTCCCTGTCTTATTTCTGGGCCAGGTCTGTGAACCGGGCAAAGGGACTCACGTAATTAGACTTGGGCTCATGCTTTTTGATTGCGCTTTGATAGGTATCGAAGAACTTCTTCCCCGGGAGCCCCTTCCCTTCCATGTCGGAAACCCACTTTTCCCACTGCTTGGGCACGACCAGGTTGCGGAACTTGTTCTTGTCCTCCTGGGAGAAGACGACGGTTTTCACGTTGGCTTTCTTGTACACCTGGTAGATGCGTTCATCGGCCTGCATGTAAAGCTCGGGCTGTTTCTTGATGGCTTCCGCCGCCACTTCCTCGAGGACCTTCCTGACATCTGCGGGCAGTTTGTTCCATTTGTCTTTGTTGATGTGTGTTCCTGCCATCGCATACACGCCGACACCCAGGTCGATGATGTACGGCGCCTTTTCGTGGAACTTCCCGATCCCTGCAAGGTCCCACATGGTCCCCGTGTAGGCGTCAACCACACCGCGTTCAAGGGATGTGTAGATCTCCCCCCAGGCAATCGTCACGGGCGTTGCGCCCACGCTGGCCAGGGGGCCCTCCAGGCCGGGGAAGGTCCGAACCTTCTTCCCCTTGAAATCATCGAGGCCCTTCCAAGCCTCACGGGTTCCAAAGATCAACGGCGTCGTGCCAGAGAAACTCAGCACCTTGACATTGTTCTTCTTCTCATATTCTTCCTGCAGGGGAGCGAAGGTCCTGTACATGTCCATCATGGCGTTGGAGAGGGCATCGGGTTTCTCTGTGACGTAGAGAAGCGACGTGGCTGTGGAGAGAGGGAGCTTCGCGCCGAACATGGCCGTGGCGAAAAAAGCGATATCCGCGAGGCCTGAATTCACTGCATCCAGAGACTCTGAAATCTTGGCCAGGCCTTCAGACCAGTAAAACTCGATCTTGACCTTCCCGCCGGTCCTCTTTTCGACTTCTTGTGCCCACCACACGTCATGCATCGAGAGAGAAAAGGTTGCACCGTACCCGCTCGCATAGGACAGTGTTATAGGTTGGCCTTGAGCCAGGGCACTGTGGCCCGTGAACCCCAGAACCAGGGTGAGTATAAATCCGATGGCCGTCAATCGTCTCATCCGTGTCCCTCCTTTTCGAATGGAATGGATTGATAAGAAATCGTTTGAACCAAGAGTGGATTGAGGCGGAAGGGTAGAGAAGGCCCTCTGGTTTGTCAAGTCAAAAGTCCTGAACTGCGGGGCGCAAACCTTTCCCCGCTTTGCTCATGGCGCCCCTCCCCTCTCACCGAAGGAGGCCCCTCTGAGCCCTGCGAGCGAGCCCTGTTGCTCAAGAACCTTTCACACGACCCCCGCAATTGGGGCGGAAGGCAGGGAAAAAGGAAAGGCTTCCTCATGCGCCTAAATAGGCTTTTCTGATCTTGGGGTCTGCGGCGAGATTTCGGCTTGTGTCGCTCATCACGATCTCCCCGGTTTCGATCACATATCCTCGGTCCGCGGCATCGAGAGCCTTTCGCGCGTTTTGCTCCACGAGAAGGATGGTCACGCCCTGGCGATGAAGCTTGCGGATGACGCGGAAGGTCTCCTCCACGAAGATGGGCATCAGGCCAAGGGAAACTTCGTCCATCAGGATCATTCGCGGTCTGGGCATCAGGGCCCTGGCAATGGCGAGCATCTGCTGCTCCCCGCCGCTCAGGGTTTTACCCACCTGGCCCCGCCTCTCCTTCAGCACGGGGAAGAGGCTGAAAACTTCATCCATGCTGGAAGCGATGTTTTTCTGCTCTCTCTCGACAAACCCGCCCATGAGAAGGTTTTCGTGGACCGTGAGGTCGGCAAAGATCTTGCGGCCTTCGGGCACCAGGCTTATGCCCATCCGGGCCCGGAGGTGAGGGGGCGTCATGGTGATGTCCCTGCCCTGGTACAGAATTCCTCCTCTCCGGCACCTGACGAGCCCCATGATCGCCCGCAGGGTCGTGCTCTTCCCGGCTCCGTTTGCGCCGATGATGGTGACAAGTTCAGCCTCCTTCACGGAGAAGCTGACTCCCCGGAGGGCGATGAACTCGCCGAAAGAGACTTCCAGGCCTCTTGCTTCAAGCATTCCCTGTCTCCTTGCCCAGGTACGCTTCGATCACCTGGGGGTTGGAACGCACTTCTTCGGGGGAACCCTCGGCGATCTTGCTTCCGTGGTCGAGGACCACGATCCTTTCGCAGAGGTCCATCACCACCGGCATGTTGTGCTCGATCAGAAGAATGCCCAGCCCCTGATCGCGAAGCCGTCGGATGAGTTCCATGAGCTGGAACGATTCCTCGTAGCGCAAGCCTCCTGAGGGTTCGTCGAGGAGAAGGAGCTTCGGTTTGAGGGCAAGAGCCCGCGCGATTTCAAGGCGTTTCTTAAAACCGAGGGGAAGGTTCTTGGCCACCGTGTTGGCGTAGGACCCCAGCCCGCTCTGCTCGACGATCTCTCGCACCTCCCTGAGCGCTTCCGGCCGGCGGCACCGTCCCACAGACTTCCAGAAAAAAGGGTAGACGCGGTGCCCGTAGGCGACGAGGACGTTCGTTTCCACGTCCAGGTTCTGGAAAGGCCGAACGATCTGAAAAGTGCGGCCTATACCGAGGCGGCTGATCTGGTAAGGCTTCATGCGGAGGAGGCTTCTCCCCATGAAGATGACCTCTCCTGCTGCGGGCTGATGGATGCCTGAGATGACATTGAAAAGGGTCGTCTTCCCTGCCCCGTTCGGCCCGATGATCCCCAGGATTTTACCCGCCTCGGCGGACAAACTCACCCCTTCCAGGGCGTGAAGCCCGGCAAAGTCCTTGCTGAGAGATGTCACCTGGAGAAGGGCCATGGGTTCAACTCCCTTTCCTGAGCCGCGTGAGCCCCTTGGCAAAAGATCTCACCAGGATGGACTCTGATCCGAGAAGCCCGCTCGGCTGAAAGCGCATGATGGCCACGAGAAGCAACCCGTACAAAAGGGTACGGTATTCCATGATGGGCCTCGATATCTCGGGAAGAATGCCCAGGACTGCCGCCCCTATCAAGGGTCCCCACCGAGTTCCGATCCCGCCGAAGACCACCATGCAGAGGATCAGGATAGACTGGCCGAAACCGAAATTCTGGGGCATGATGAAAGTCAGGAAATGGGCGTAAAACCCGCCGGCAAGCCCGGCCAGGGCGCTCCCGAGGATGAAGGCCATGACCTTGAAGCGCACCACGTCCACGCCCATGGCTGACGCAGCCTGCTCGTCTTCCCGGACCGAAGCCCAGGCAAGGCCGACCCAGGAGCGGCCGAGCTTGTAGTCCAGGAGGTACAAGAGAGCGAGGACCGCCACGATCAGGAGGAGATACTCGGCCCTGGTCATCTCCCGGTTGAACCAGCCAGGGAGGTTGATCCCGCCGATCCCCATGGCGCCGCCGAAGAAGGGGATGTAGAGGAAAACGGCTTCGATCACGAAATTGATGCCCATCGTGGTGATGGCCAAAAAGTCATCGCGGACCCTTAAGCACGGGATGCCGAGGAGAGCGCCCACCGCACCGGCCACCAGCGCGGCAAGGGGAACGTCGATCCAGAAAGGAAGCCCAGCCTTGGTGTAAAGGATTCCCGCCGTGTAAGCCCCGATGCCGAAGAACGCCGCATGGCCGAGGGATATCTGGCCGGCATGTCCTGTGATGATGTTCAGGCTGTGGGCCAGGATGGCATAGATGGCGATGGTTATCAGGATCGTAACAACATACCCGCTCATGGCACCGCACCACGCAGAAACAAGAGATTACGCCTTACCAAGAAGCCCATAAGGCCTGAACATCAGGACGAGGATCATGGCGATAAAGGCGACGGCGTCCCTCGGGAAAGGAACGGAGAGGACGCCGATAAAAAAAGTCTCAGCCAGCCCGACGATAATCGAGGCAAGAACCGTTCCCGGGATGCTTCCGAGCCCCCCCAATACGACGATGGCCAGGGCCTTGTAGGCCGGAATGCTCCCCATCGTGGGCCAGACCTGGTTGTCGTAAACGCCGATCAAAACACCCGCAGCCCCTGCCATGAGGGATCCGATGATAAAATTCATCGCGATGACGGCACTCACGTTGACGCCGAAAGAGGATGCCGTCTCGGCGTCCAGGGCGCAGGCGCGCATGGCGAGCCCCATCCTCGTCCTGGAGAGAAAAAGCCAGAGGAACAGGAGGATCAGAAAACTCACGAAAAGGATCAGCACCTGGGTCTCGGTAAGGCGAAAACTGCCGATGGCGATGTCGCCGAGGCCCACCTTCGCGTTGTAGACGAGGGTGTGCGGCCCGGCGACAATCCGGAAGGCCTCTTCCATGGCCGTGAACAGACCGATGGAGACGATGAGGGGCGCGATTCTGGGCAGGTGAAGGAGGGGCGTGTACAGGAAGCGCTCCACCAGGTATCCCGCGATCGCCGCGCCCACCATGCCCCCGAGCAGGGAGAGCCAGAAGTTGTGGATCAGGTGGAAGCAGAGCAAGCCCACGTAAGCGCCGAGGGCATAGATGCCCGCGTGGGCCACATGGAGGATCCGAAGGATACCGTAGACCATGGTCAGGCCCAGGCTGATGAGGGCGTAGACACTCCCTATGGCGATCCCGTTGGCGAGTTGCTGCCAGATCATGCCGATTTCTTAGAAACGTTCAGAAGTGCTTGCATCGGGCGGCCACGCCCGGGAAGGGCCGGGGCCTTCTCGCGCGAGGCTCGTTCTAAGAGCTCTGTTTTTGTGAACCCATGCAAGGATTTTCTAAGTTACTTGTTTTTCAGAGTGCAAACCGCTGAAACGATCACTCCTTCTTGGGAGGGGTGATGATCTCCGGGCTGTCGATCACGGCCTTTCGCCTGAATCTGCCGTCCTTCACAACCTGAATCTGGACCGGTTTAACCACCTCGCCCTGTTCGAACCGGCTGATCTTTCCGGTCAGGCCGTTGTAGTCCTTGGTCGCGAGAAGAGCCTTCTGAATTCCTTTCGGGTCAGTCCCAGCTTTCTTAATGGCAGAGACGAGTATCATAAAAGCGTCGTAGCTCGAAGCACCCACCATGTCCGCGTCATGGCCGAAAGCGCTCCGGTAATTCTTCAGGAAGTTCTGAACCACAGGCCGGGGGTCATCCCTGTCCAGGTTCGTGGCGATGATGACCCCTTCCGCCGCATCCCCCGCGATTTCCAGGAACTTCGGGGAATCAAACCCTTCTTCTCCCAGGATCCGGCTCTTGATTCCGAGCTCCTTCGCCTGTCTCACGATGGAGGCTGCTTCGTTGTAGTATCCGGCGGCAAAAATGACGTCCGGATTGCCTTCCTTGATGGTGGTGAGATAAGGCCGGA
>JAGUZM010000470.1 GCA_020060805.1 Deltaproteobacteria bacterium
GAAAACTCCAAAGTGCTAGGTCACTTTCACCCTCCTTGGGGTCTACGTGGTTCAGAAGTGTGTGGTAAAGACAAGCTTGAGCCAGATCAGCTTCCGGATGGGTCTGACCGATCTTTATCTCGACCGCACACAGCCTACCTGATACCGGTTGTCTCAGCACTGCATCGATTCGGCCTTGCAACATCACACTGTCCTGCCAACCAGGGTCAGAAACCTCAATCTGACAGTCCAACTCATTAGCAGAGAATATATACCGCCGGACTTCTTCAAGGGCTTGGGCCGGTCTGCTATGGCGCATAATGACATCACAGAGCCACGTACAGAGGTTCCCCACGGCTTTCCAATACGATAAGACCTCCCTGGATGATTCCTGAAGCGCTGGTTGGTGCTGTATCATCTGCGGCCCCACGGACCAAAGGTAGGTGTGCCGGATCAACTCGATCTCCCAGGCTTGAAGATCCCTATCTACCCTTTCCAACGGTCGAACAAGGTTCAGTTTGGGATCGGGCCCCGTGAGATTCCTAAAGGTTTCGTGAAACAGGTTCCCGATCAATGCAGTAGATGACTCTCCCGGGCCGGGCTGACCTGCTGACGCCAAATAAATGACCTTTCTTACCTCTGTCACTGTGAGAAGACGGGGCATTCTCTCCTCTCAAGAACGTTCTGCCGCCTCTGGATTGAGAAAAATCAGTGCAGGAGGACCTGATAAGATCCGTGCGATATCAGGAGACTGCATGATCCACTGACTCAAATCCGTCTCAGGCACCGATACCTGCTGTGCAACATCTTGTAGCGGTATGATCCACTTACCTATAAGGATTTCGAGAAGCTTATCAGGCAGATCTTCTGGTAGACCACCTTCAACAGTCCGGCAGGAATCGATGAGGTCCTGGAGAGGCCGAGGGGTCTCTGCAGCAAGCCATTTCTTTAGCTCACCCATGGACACTGTGGTATCACCTATGACGAAGGCATTTTCGGCAGCCTTGTTCCACATGTCTCTCAATACGGTCAGGGCGGCATAGACCTCTGCCTCCGGTCGAATCGTCTTCATTCCTCTCTTAGTCAGGTCTTTAAGCCTCTGCTGACTCGCCTTTGCGGTTTGCGAGATGGGGAGGCGCGAATCCCTTATAAAGACCAAACGATTCACTTCTTTCTTGTCCATCAGCGCTTGCAGTCGCTTTAACTGCCTCGCCAGGCTGGTCATGTTCCCCGTGTTGGAAATGCTGATACCAATCTTTTCCCCCCTGCCCTCAAGAACCAGAGGGATATCACGATTCTTTCCCCTTTCAGCCCGGTAATCCTTGAGGCCTTTGGCTTGGAAAGCCTTCAGTAAACCATCTTCGTAAACACCTTCGTCTATTCGGATTCCGGGCTGATTAAGCGCCCTCTGGATCTCCTCCTCCCAGTACTGACCTATATTCGGCGCCGGCGTCGGCCGGGGTTCGGGACGTTGACTCAATTCTTCAAAACGATGCCTCCCCCATCGTATCAGCTCCCGTGCTGACAGGCCCCCGTGAGGGACACAGTTTTCGATTTCCCCGGCATTGAAGGGCCACAGGGGTGAAAGCTTCAGATTCTTTTTCCTGTAGTTCGTAAGGGCTTCTTCTGTATCTAGACGGAACTGAATGAGTCTCTTGGCTGTTTCCCTGCTCAGCAAGGTTAAGACAGATTCGGTCTGAGCAAGGCGAGCATAATAGGACTGATGTATGGCCTTCTTCAGATCGTCAAGGAAATAAGTCTGGACGGCGCTCAGAACTAGTAGATTGTTGCAGGCAGTGATAAGAGATACGGTATGCACTGAATAGGTCCGGAGAACATCCAAATCGTTTACGGCAAGCTGCAAACCCTCAAGTTGATCAAAGGCAAGAATAATTGTGAAGGCAGATCCTGCCAAATGGCAAAATGTTAGAACAGCCTCTTTGGCTCGGTCCTCATCATCCAAGCTCTGTTTGACACCAAATAAAGCCAAGTCCTCATCCGGCAAGTCGCGTCCAAGAAGATAGGCATAAGCGATACCCCTGTGGTGCCAGGTCAGGTAATGCCTGAGCACCTTCATCACATCAGGGTCCAGACTCAACTGGACGGTCAATCGGTCAAAAGTCTTTCGAAGCCTTTCAAATAGGTCCTTTCCAGGAGAAGTCTGAGCACAGATATCCGCCCAATGGGAAGCCAGTTCTTGAGTTGAACTCAGTGGTCTCCCCATTAAATGACGGGTAAGGGCTTCCTCTATCTGCGAGAGCGGCCCTTGCCCTGGACGCTCTTCCATAGGCATCTCACTTGGAGATCGAAGTGTCAACTCACCAGGCATCTTAGATCGTTGACAGACATCGTAGAAAAACCGTTCCAGCAGGTGTCGCCAGAAGCGGTTAGGAGAAGGAAATGGAGGGACATAAATAAACCATGTCCGTGGGTCTTTGCGGGTGAAAAGACGAAGACGGTGCAACAGGTGTGTCTTTCCAGACCCGGGTTCTCCGTGAAGGATGAGTCCCCAGGATTGTTTTCCCATCTGGACGGCCTTGATGTCCCGGAGACATCTTTCAAAGGCAGTCCTGTTTATCTGGTCATCGTCGTAAAATATCTCCTGCCAGGGGGAGTCCACTCGATCCTGAAGAAAGGGATTGGTAATTTCTGAAAGAAGGGCAATGGATTGAAGTTCTTTGGACAAGGCTCACTCCATCCGTTTTCCGATAGCCATGAAATAACCCCCGCGAAGGTTCTCGATCATAGCGGCCTTCTGTTCTTCAGACAGTGTATCAGGAAGAGAATGGGACTGAAGTTGAACCTTCTCGGCCTTGGCGAGTTCCATGATAGCGCGATCAAATGATTCCTTCTCCGGGAAAATCCCGCGGAGTGCGTCTCTGAGATCAGGAATGTAAACCAGGGCACCTTGAGAAGCGGATGGTTTGAGGGCAGTCATGGCTTTGAAAACCGCATTCTCTATCTGCGATAGGCTAAGGGTCGGGGCGTGCTTCTCAACGAGGGGTTTGCCATGCCTTTGAACAGCATCTGCAATATCAGCATCCGCGAAACCGAGACGCGTGCCTTTATCGAAAAGCTTTTTGATTTCTGAACCCAAGAACTCTAATGGGTCGGGATCTTGCAATCCGAATTTCTTTGTCTTTCCGCTTGGCGGATGCCTTTTGACAACCTTATCCTTGAGGAGGGGTTCCAGAAAGAGCATGACATGCGTTTTGATAGGTGTCGGAAAGTGCTTTTTCAGCTCAGGAAGGGTCATGGCCTTGGGCTTCAGCAACTCAACGGTGCGCTGAGCAACCACCCGAGCCAGGGGTTCGGTGGAATAGACGGAATGGGGTGGCGACTTGGCTTTCCCCTGGGGAGGCTGCCAGGAGTATAATCTTTCTCTTGCCAAGAGGTCGCCTAAAACAGCGGGTAAATGTTTTTTCAACCTGCGATAGGCGGGAGGCAGAGCAGGGCCGATTTTCGAAACAGGCAGGCCGAATGGATTGCGCGACAGGATCTTGAGCGTAAGGTCTTCAAGTTCTTGAATGCTATGGGAATTAAGGGGAGGCTCCACCTTATTTCGCTGCATCTTTAGGCTGGCCCTCCAAAAGTGTTCGGGTTGGAGGTTCACGTAATGGCACAAAATGTCTCAATCAAGACATCATTTTATTACCGCTAACTGGAAATAATCAATTTTTTTTCATGCCTCAGCCGCTGAATTTATCGGAGTTCATTAACTTGAAATGCTCACACTCACGCCCTGTTGAATATCTTATAGGCTTCAAATCAGAATTGATAAAGCGGATAAAAGCTCCCGACGCTTTACCAAAGAGTTGAGATATCAAAGCATTAGAATGTAGCGGTACACCTTTGATCTCTAACCCGCGGAGAGAAGTCAGTCACTTCGACAAAGACATAAAAGCCAAGAACTGAATGGTGCACCCTGGATTCACTCCAATCAACCTAACCTTCACCTTGCGGCGCCCTTTACACATACGGCGATCGGACACAGGCAAACCAGCGGTGGCTGTCTGCATGTGTCTGTACGGGATAAATCGGATGGTTGCAGTCCAATTAGGTATTTCTCTGGACAATTCACGAGCCGCGTATGGGTTCTCGGTGGTCCGCGAAAAGCAGTGAGTGCTGGAACGATGAATGAGCGCCGATATAGGACGAAAGTCACCAGGAAGTCACGCTCCCTTCCACCAGGTTGGCGAAGGATGACAATGCATCAAAAACCGGTAGACATTTCCGAAGCGGAAGTCTATACGCAAAGTGTAATTCCCGCGATCAGCTGTCGTAGCTCACGCAGCAGAGCACTTCACTCCTAATGCCCTAACGGAGTTCCGGTAAGTTACAGGAACCCCTTAAGTATTTGATAGTGAAGGGGCCAGTGACATGATCAATAGAAACTGAAGGGACAGGGAAAAGGGTTTACGTCACATTTGGAGTCGCTTAGGATCGTCTAACAGCCGAATCAAGTCTCTAGAAAAGCCTCTAGAAAATTCTTGACAATGGCCCTGGGAATGGCGATCATACTTGTAACGGTTCATCCCCATGTCGCTTCGGCTTCATGGGTCCCCGTGTCTTGAATAAGGCACGGGATTTTTTTTGGAGTGTCCATCATGGCAAAAGTAATGTTTTTCATCGATGGGTTCAACGTCTATCATTCCCTCCAGACCTATGACCTCCATACAAAAACCCTCCCATTCCGCAAGTATCTCTGGCTTGACTTCTATTCTCTAGCGGAGAGGTTCACCAGAAAGCAGGATAACCTTGTGGGAGTTTATTACTTTACTGCTTATGCCACTTGGAAACCGCACTCTGTGAAGCGACACAGGGTGTTAATTGATGCTCTAAGGAGCAAAGGCGTCCAAGTGGTTGAAGGAAGATTCAAAAACAAAGATGGGTACTGCAAGAAGTGCGGTGCTAAATTCATCAACAAAGAAGAAAAACAGACCGATGTGAACATTGCCGTATACCTTTTCAAAGGAAGCTCTTGCTAATACTTTCGACACAGCCGTGCTCATGACCAATGACACCGATCTGGTGCCAGCAATATTCTGGTTAAAGAAATCCTATCCCACAAAAAAGGTGGGAGTTCTATTTCCGATTCATAGATGGGCTGTCGAACTGAAGGACGCCTGTGACTTCTGGAGGAAAATCGAGGAGAAGCATCTTAGAAAGTGCCAATTCCCAAATGAGGTGCACCTCCCTTCAGGCGTAGTTTTATATCACCCTCCCGAGTGGAGATAAAGACCCTGTGGAGCAACTCAGAGGGCTTTTATTTCTAACTCTAATTTACTGAAAGCGTGCTATGCCTTCTAAATCCAAAATCAAGGGTCTTCGTCCTTGGCTAATAGTCTTAAGGCGCGGGATTCAGTGTTGCCTGCGCTGGTGAGAAAACAAGAATAAGTCGGGGAAAGATTCACTTGCCCGTCTCTTCACGTCTCGGTTTAGAATTTCTTAACATTTGGTCGGGCCCAGACAAGAAATCCAATGCTTGAGTCAATGGCGCGGAAGCCAACGTTTCTTGTGGGGAGGAACGCCGTTACTCTGGCAACGCCTTGGTAGGGGCTTGCGGGGTATCAAAACGAAGGTTGGGGCTTGAAAATACCCACCTTCTGGATGATTATTCTTGAACGCTCGCCGCTCACGCGCAACGTCCGCTCAAATAGAAGATGAATCAAATGTGGCTCTGTGATAGCATAACAAATGGAGGATTACGGAAATGAGTAGAGAGTTTAGTGTGGTTATTGAAAAAGATGAAGATGGGTACTTTGTCGCGTCCGTGCCGACGTTGCGAGGGTGCCATACTCAGGCGAAGTCCCTTGATGTGCTAATGAAAAGGGTCAGGGAAGCGATTGAACTGTGCCTCGAAGTGGAGGAACCGGCAAACACCGAGTTTATTGGGGTACAGCGGGTGGAGGTCAGTGTGTGAGCAATTATCCCACTGTCACCGGCCGGCGCCTCATCAAGGCTCTCAGGAAAATAGGGTTCAAGGCGGTTCGGACCAAAGGCAGTCACTTTTTTCTTCAACACTCTGATGGCAGACGCACGGTTGTACCTGTGCATGCCGGCGAGACTATCGGCCGAGGTCTTCTGGCTCAGATCATGCGCGATTGTGAGATATCCCTGGAGGATCTAAATTAGCAACTTTGAGCGAACGAATAAGACTTCGCAGCGGACCTGAAGGGTCCGGCTGCAAGTCGGGGTTGAACTGACCTCTTCCAGCAAAGAGGAGAAAGAAGAAACCGATGATGAAGGTCGCAGTCAGAAGCGAAACCGATGCCGATGTGGTCCCAATAACCGAGGTAACTGTCGCCGCATTTAAGACCCTAGAGATCAGCAATCACACAGAGCAGTTTATCATAAAGGCATTACGCGTCGACAAGGCCCTCACGTTATCTCTCGTCGCAGAACTCGATGGAAAGGTGGTAGGCCATATAGCCTTTTCTCCTGTGACGATTTCCGACGGCAGTCTGAACTGGCATGGACTAGGGCCTATCTCTGTGCTGCCGGAACTCCAGAGGCAGGGCATTGGAAAATCGCTCATTCACGAAGGACTGGCCTTGCTGAAAGCCATGGGCAGCAAAGGTTGTGTTCTCGTGGGTGACCCCAACTACTATCAACGGTTCGGTTTTGGAAATATTCCGAGTTTGGTTCACAAAGGCATTCCACAGGAAGTTTTTCTTGCCTTGCCGTTTGATGAAAAAATACCCCAAGGCACGGTCGTATTTCACGAAGGATTTCTTGCGAAGGGCTGACAAAGTGCTTCGCCGGAGGGCCATTCCGCTGCGCTCCATAGCCGCCGCTGAGCTTGGCGCCGGGCAGGCCAAAATATGATGGAAGAAACGCAAACCAGGAGGAGGCTGACATGGCTGGGCAGAAAGGGAATCCTGTTGTCGGGATCGCCAGTGTGATTGGGGGAATCTCTCTCTGCATCGTCGCGGTCATCGCGATTCTTGCGAAGGAAGAGCTTTGGGTCGTTCCATGGGTTGCGGCGGCACTTGCAATAATGGGGATCGTCTTGGGATCGTTTGCTTCGAAGATGTCGAAGGGTCAATAGCCGGTGACAGACAGCAAACGGCTGCGTGACTCCGGTCAGGTCTGAGGGACATTCCCCCGGCAAACCTACCTGCTTCAAAGTATCCAGTGTTGACTCCGCCGGTAAAGTTCCTATTGTTTAGAACAGTGAGCCACTCGTGCGAGCATCTGATATTGGAGGAAAAGCGCAGTCTATCCTACGAAATGGAATAGCGAGGATATCATGGATCAAATTAATCGCCGTACGTTTCTGAAGACCGCCGCTTGCCTGGGAGCCGGCGCTCTTCTAAGCCAAAGCCCTTTGTCCAGCTTGGCCCAGAGTAACCCTCAGGGATCTTCTGCCCCGGGGATCAAGCCGGACCTCGTTGCAGTGAAAGGCAAAGATCCCTACGCGAACACCCTCAGGGCGATCCAGGAGCTCGGAGGGATCGAAACCTTCGTGAGGAGAGGGGACAGGGTAGGGGTCCTGGTAAACTCTCCTTTCAAGAACCTCGGGGCCTCCGTCAACCCGGATGTGGTTCTTGCAGTGCTCGAGAAATGCCTCGATGCGGGCGCCAAGGAAATCCGTTACCTGAAGGACCCTCACCGGGGATATTGGGACAGGTCTGACAGGAGCGGCCAGTTCGCCAGCATGCTCAAGGGCCTCAAATACGAGACCGGGGACGATGTGAAGGTGGAGATCCCCAACGGGCTGAGCTTGAAGGATGCCAAGGTCACCAAGGACCTACGGGCGTGCGACGTCTTCATCAACATTTCCATCTCCAAGCATCATGAGGGCGTCCATTACTCAGGCGCACTCAAGAACATGATGGGTCTTTGTCCCTTCTCCACCAACAGCTACTTTCATTACGGCACGTTGAAACTGGGATGGTACGCGGACGTGGAGCACCTTTCCCAATGCATCGCGGACCTGAATCTCGTCAGGAAGCCGGACCTCTGCATCTCTGATGCCACCACCTTTATAACGGAGAACGGGCCCTGGGGGCCGGGGAAGCTCGGCAGCGCCGAAACGGTCGTGGCCTCGACGAACGGCGTAAGCCTCGACGCTTTCTGCTGCCGGTTCCAGGGTGTTCAAGCCGAAGAGGTTCTGATGATCCCCAAGGCTGCGAAACACGGTCTCGGGGAAATGAACCTTGATCGGCTCAGAATCAAATCCCTTTCGGTTTAAGCCTATGGAACACCGAGTGCTTAAGATTAAACGAATCCTCTGTTCGCTCATGCTCTCGATCTTTCTCCTCTGGTCCATCGCTTCTTTTTCCCCCGTCTTTTCGCAGGACAAAGAACCCCGGCCAGAGGAGCCTCTGTTGCGCTTGCTGCCTCCGGAATCGGACCTCAAGGGGTGGAAACTCGACGAAGAGCCTCAGACCGCCGAAGGGATCGGGTTGTTCGAGCTGATCAACGGCGGGGCGGAGGAATACTTGAAAGAAGGGTTTGCCAGGGCGTTGCTGGCGACTTACCGAAGCAGCGAGGGGAAGCTGATCAGCCTGGATATCTATCAAATGCTTTCTCCGGAGAGCGCCAAAAGCATCCAGCGCAAGAAAGCCGGAGATAGAGGAAAAAAGGTTTCTGTCGGGGAAGAAGCGTCTGTCGAAGACTACTACCTCAACTTCCGGAAGGGGGCTTACCAGGTCACTCTGTCCGGGTACGATACCAGGAAAGAAACGGTAGAATGGCTTCTTCACATGGCTCGTCTTATCGCTGAAAGGATCACCCCATCCCCCTAGCAATGTTCTGAGTCCAAAGTCCATTACCAAATCGAGCTGAGCCGAAGCCCCCCGGTGGGTGTTCTCTCAGGGCCGCAATACTGCCTCAGGGCGTTTGGAACGCCCCCATAATCTTAATAGGGATTACCGGGAAGGGACAGGGTGGCGTGGCAGTCGGCAAGGTTGTTCTTTGGGGCTCTCCGTGGTGACTGAGAGGCCAATGGTGCCGTTAAAGTGGCTCTGAACGAATGTGTTTGCGGCCTGGAAGAACACCCACCGGGGGGCTCCGACTGTGTTGACTTATTCACCTGCTTTGTAACTCAGAAAACTGGTAGCACCTCTGGACAATTCATTGAACCAGTCCCGTGCACGGCCCCATCCCGGCGGTTTCGTGGAGGAGGGCGGTGAATCAAAAAGCGGTGGACATTTCAGGAGGGGAGGTCTATACTCAGTGCGCAAATCCTGCGATCAGCCACCGTAGCTCAGTCGGCAGAGCACCTCACTCGTAATGAGGATGTCCGCGGTTCGATTCCGCGCGGTGGCTCCAACCGAATAACATGGCCGTGGTCCCCTCTTTTCTCCCCTTTTTGTGAAAAATCCCGCGGGGATCTCCCTTGTTTCTTGTGCTAATCCGATACAGCGATAATCTAACGGACCGTAATCATTAAGGCTTTGCGTCCGGGCTTTACATGCGACGCAACACAGGCTATACGGGGTGTGGATTTCTTGAGTGAGAGGGCTCCTTCGGGTTGAAGTAAAGCGTAGACCGAAGGGTTCCTCATCTGAATCGGGACTGGAGATATCGAGAGACTATGAAGTTCATCAGGAAAAATACCGACTTTTTTGAAATCTTCGACGGGATGGGGAAAAACCTTGTCCAAGCTTCCGTAAAGCTCGTCGCCCTGTTCGAAGACTTCAGTGACATGGAGTCCAGAATCAAGGAGATCCATGATCTGGAGCACGACAACGATCTTCTCACCCACGAAGTGATCCGCAAGCTCAACCAGACTTTTCTCACCCCCATCGACCGGGAAGACATCCATTCTCTTGCCACGAGGATGGACGATATCCTGGATCGCATGTGGGGAGCCGCGCAGAGGGCACACCTCTTCAAACTCAAGGAATCAACCAAAGAGGCCGTCGCCCTGGCAAAGACCCTGGCTGCCATGGTGGAGGTCGTTGACAGGGCTTTCAGGTACCTGAAGGACAAGAAGTATTCCTTTATTCAGGACGTGTGCGTTGAAATACACGGTCTGGAGAATCAGGGTGATGAAATCTTCAGGGGAGCCCTGGGGTCGATGTTTGATGACCTGAAGGATCCCATCATGATCATCAAGTGGAAGGAAATATACGAAAACCTGGAGGGTGCCACCGACCGCTGCGAGGATGTGGCCAACGTCCTGGAGTCGATTGTTCTGAAGTATGCATGAAATCATCCTGATCATCGTTGTTCTCGCCATTCTCTTCGACATCAGCAACGGATGGAACGATTCGGCCAATGCGATCGCAACCGTGGTTTCCACCCGCGTCCTCTCTCCCCTGAAGGCGGTCGCCCTGGCTGCTTCCATGAACGTCGCGGGCGCCTTCTTTTCCACCGCCGTGGCCAAGACCATCGGTGAGGGTGTCGTGAGCCCCGACTCGGTCACCAATACCGTGGTCGTTGCAGCGCTCGTGACCTCTTTCCTGTGGAACGGTGTGATGACCCGCTTGGGCATGCCCATCAGCTGCTCTCACGCCCTGATCGGCGCGCTCATGGGTTCCTGCGTCGCTTACGGAGGGCTGGAGATCCTCAATCTGGTCGGTATCAAGAAGATATTTCTTTCCCTCCTCATATCACCCGTCATCGGACTGACCCTGGGATATGTCGTGATGAAGCTTCTCCTGAGGTATTTCGGGTCTTTCTCCCCGGGGTTTCTCAACCAGATTTTCGGCAGGCTTCAGCTGATTTCATCCGCGGTCATGGCTTTCAGCCATGGGTCCAACGATGCTCAGAAAGTGATGGGCATCATCACCCTTGCCCTGGTGAGCGACGGGTTGCTCACATCTCTTGAAGTCCCGTTTTGGGTCATCCTGACATGCGCTCTGGCCATGGGATTGGGGACAGCCCTCGGGGGATGGCGTGTCATCAGGACACTCGGGGTGAACATGCTGAAGCTTGAGCCCGTTCACGGTTTTGCGGCAGAGACGAGCGCCGCACTGACCATCCTGGTATCGAGCCATTACGGGATGCCGGTGAGCACGACCCACGTCATCGCCACTTCCATCATGGGGGTGGGTTCCACCAGGAGGTTTTCGGCGGTCCGGTGGGGGTTGGCAGGCAAGATCGTGATGGCCTGGGTTTTCACCCTGCCGACTTGTTTCGCCGCAGGGTGGGTCATTGCCGGCCTGCTTATCCGGATGTAGCGAAAGGACGGCGGCAGTTCCTGAATTAAGGACATCCAGGCCCATCCTGTCCTGACAAGGGCTAAGTCGCGCAAAATGTATGGCCGAACGGTTTTGCGGGAACGCTGGCCATGATCGGGCGACCACCCGATGGGAACCACCTGGAAGAGACACCTTGCTCCCTCCGTCACCGACAGTGATTCTTCATTGACACGGAAATCGTGTAACACTAGAATAGTGCCATGAAAAACGTGACCATTACCTTAGAGGAAAAAGTTGCACGCTGGGCTAGAATAAGAGCAGCGGAAAGGGAGACGAGTGTTTCCAGGCTGGTGGGTGAGATGCTTAAGGAGAAAATGTTAGAGGAAGAGACATACGACAGAGCGATGCGACAATACTTTTCTCAGGCTCCAAGAAAACTTAAAAGGCTCGGTCAGAAGTATCCACGTCGCGAGGAACTCTATGGCCGATAGGGTTTTTGTGGATACCAATATCCTCGTTTACAGCAGAGATGCCTCCGAAGCCGCAAAACAGAAGCAGGCGTCGGCATGGATGAGGGAAATTTGGGGCTCGGGAACCGGTTGCTTGAGCTTTCAGGTTCTTCAGGAGTTCTATGTCACGGTAACAGAGAAGCTTAAACCCGGCCTTGATCCGGCCACTGCCCGTAATGATGTTCGGGCACTCATCGCCTGGCATCCCATTTCAGTGGATACTCGGGTGGTGGAAGGGGCTTGGTCCATACAGGATCGGCATTTGCTTTCTTGGTGGGATGCGCTGATTGTCTCTGCTGCACAGGTGGGTAACTGCCGCTATCTGCTGACGGAGGATCTGCATGTGGGGCAGGTCTTCGGCACGGTTGAGGTGATCAACCCCTTCCTCAAATCCCCGGATGAGCTAATCGCCTGAGTCAAAAATCCGTCACCAAATTGAGCTGAGCCGAAGCCCCCCGGGGGGCTCCGACCGCGTTGACTTATTCACCTGATTTGTAACTCAGGACAGTGCTGATCAGCAACCCTGAAGCAATGCTAGGTTTCGATTGTGGGGATACCCAGCTCTTTCGCGTTGACGATGCTCGGCGCTGCCTTGGGGGGATTGTCCTCCAGGAAAACCAGCGTGCTCGGTCCCTTCCAGACAGGATAGCCCATCAGCATGGCTGCAACGTTGGTGGCGGCGAGGGTGCCCATGCCTTGTCGCGTCCAGCGGGTCGAAGACGCGATATGGGGGACAATGACCGCGTTCTGAAGATCTGCCAGGCCGGGTTTCAGGGCAGGCTCGTCCTCGAACACATCCAGCCCCACCCTGAAGCTCGAGTGTTTCCGGCAATGGGCCACGAGGGCCTCTTCGTCAATGATCGGTCCCCGGCTCGTGTTGATCAGAATCGCGTTTTCTTTCATCAGCTGAAGCCGCTCCAAATTGATCAGGTGGCGCGTACTGTTATCAAGGGCTGTGTGAAGGCTGACACAGTCCGCCTCTCTCAAGAGGTCTTCGATCGTTTGAGCCCGTTTGCAAAGGATCGGGGGTTCCCCCTTGGAGGTCAAGAACGCCGAGTAGTCTGAGACAAAGTCTTCCAGGGGCTTTTTCTGAAGGAGATCGTAATAGATGAGATTCATCTTGTGGCCTTCCACCATCATGCGGGCATAGGCCGTGCCGATCCGGCCGGCACCCACGATGCCCAAAGTCTTTCTCCACAAAAGCTCGCCCAGAAAAAGGGAAGGAAGCCAGCCCTTGAACTCTCCTGCCCTCAGGTACCGCTCAGACTCCCCAACCCTTCGGGCCGCGGCAAAGGTGAGGGCGACGGCCATCTCCGCGGTCGCCTCGGTCAGGACGCCGGGCGTGTTCCCGACGGGAATCCCGTGTTTCGTCGCCGCATTCACATTCACATTGTTATAACCGACGGCGTAATTGCTGTAAGCCCTGCCCCCGGCTCTTTTCAATGCCGAGAACAGTTCCTCCCCCCAGTCTTCCGTCAGCTGGCCGATGGCGCCGTCACACCGGGTGCCGATCGCGGCCTTGATGTCAGGGACACTCAGGAAATCGGAGGAGGTGCAGATTTCAATCCTGCACCCGGCTCCGGCGAGCACCCTCAGCCACCGTTCTCCCGGCAACTCCTTGGTGACAATCACTCGTTTCTTTCCAGAAGGGTTGTAAACCCTCCACTCCCTGGCTCCCACAAAAATCACCTCATTTGCGGAATTTGGCTCTCAGTTTTTCCAGTTCCCCGGCGAACATGTGGTAGCAATGCTCGTCCGCAGGGAATTTGCTCTCCCCCACATCCTTGATGTATGCGCTGATGGCATTCCTGATTTCACCCGCGACATTACCATATTTTTTCACGAATTTGGGAGTAAATGCCTGGAACTGTCCCACCAAATCGGACACGATCATGAGTTGCCCATCCGCATGCATGCCGGCGCCGATCGAATAGATGGGAATGGGGAGTTCGTCTTTTATGATCTGGGTCACTTCAGGAGGCACCGCCTCAACGAGAATGGAAAATGCCCCGGCGTCGTGCAGGGCGCGGGCATCCTCGATCACAGCCTCCGCAGACTCGGCGGTCAGGCCCTGGGCCTTGAATCCCCCGAGGACACCGGAACTCTGGGGTGTCAGCCCGATATGGCCCATGCAGAGCATGCCGCTCTGGGATATGGCCCTGACTATGCCGGTCACGGTCTTGCCCCCTTCCAGCTTGACCGCATCCACGGCCGCTTCCTTGTGAAAGCGGACGGCGTTGATCACGGCGTCTCTGACGCTCGTCTGGTAGGAGCCAAAGGGCATATCGCCGATCACGAAGGTATTGGGAGCGCCTCTCCTGACAGCTTCAGAATGGTAGATACACTGCTCCATGGTCACGGGCAGGGTTCCGGGATAGCCGTAGACGCACATGCCGAGGCTGTCTCCCACGAGGATCATGTCGATTCCGCACTCCTCTGCGAGTTGGGCTGTGATAAAATCATAAGAGGTGATCCAGACCACCTTTTCACCCTTTTGCTTTTTCTTCAACAGGTCCCACCGATTCAACTTCCTAGCCATGGCATCCTCCTTTTTTCGTTCACATCATCCTCCACTTCCGGACCAGTTCCTGCGATTCAACCACCAGGCCCAGGTGTAAGGAGATGATTTTGAGGGCTCCATCCTCCATCTCAGGGCTGAACCCTCGTGTGAGGTCCTGGGGAACGATCACTTTGAACCCTCTGTTGGAGCCGTCGAAGGAGGTGTTCAGCACGCAGCAGTCGGTCATCAACCCGGTAATGACCAGGGTATTCCTTTTCAGATTCCTCAGGAGAAATTCCAGGTCCGTGGGGTAAAAGGCGCTCAGCCGTTTCTTGGAACTGACCGTGAGATCCTCCTCCTTCACGTCGACCATGAAATCACACCATTTGGACCCTTCGATATTATGCATGGCGGCATTGGGAATGGGCCCCACGGTCATCGGGAATACCCTCCGCCAAGCCGCGATGTTACCCTGAACGTCATCGACACCTCCTTTTCTGTTGACAGCCCGCACATGGATCACCGGGATTTTCAGCTTTCTGGCTTCCTGGTTGAACCGGTTCACGGGTTCAAGGATTTCTCTTCCCCTGGGGCAAGGGCAGGTGACATCGGGGTTTTCATCCAAATGCCCCCTGCACATGTCCATCTCGACTATGACCGTGTCCTGAGCCATGAAATAGTCGTCAAAATCTTTCGGAAGCTTTTTTTTCGCTCCGTAAAAATAAGCATGCATGGGTCGCTCCTTTCCTGGGGATGTTCATCATCAAACCTTTCACGGGGGATAGCCTGGTCAGGCCACATCCCCGTGAGATATGACAAAAAGGAACCATTGGGGGGCTCTTACCCCGAAGCCCCTCCCATCAAGAGTCCGATCTCATTGACCAAGGACCGGTCCGCTTTCACCAGGCCTCTGATGGTGCCCTTGTAGATGACCGTGATCCTGTCTGAGAGCTTGAACAGCTCGTCGAGATCCTCGGATATAAGAAGGATGGCCGTCCCCGCCCTCTTCTGATCCAAGAACATGTGATGAATCGCCTCTGTTGCGCCGACATCCAAACCCCGCGTGGGGTTCATGGCGACGAGGAGTTTCGGATTCCTGGATATCTCCCTGGCCAGGATGACCTTCTGGATATTGCCGCCGGAAAGCATGCCCACCGGTGTGTGGATGTCAGGGGTTTTGATGTTATAAGCCTCGATCAATTCCATGGCATTTTGTTCGACCCATTTTGGCTTGAGAAAAAACCTGCCCGAAAACGCCCGGCTCCGGTAGTCCTTCAAGATGAAATTCTCCGAGAGAGGAAGGACGGGAACGACTCCGACCCCGAGACGATCCTCCGGAATGTAACCGATGCCCCGGCTGAGGATCTGGAGAGGGGAAAGACGGGTGATCGGATCTCCGTCGAAAAAAATATCACCTTCAGACACGGTTCTCAACCCCACCAGCGCTTCGGCCAGCTCTCTCTGTCCGTTGCCGGCGACCCCGGCCACGCCAAGGATCTCGCCCTTTGAAAGGGAGAATGAAACGCCGTTCAGTGCAGCCCGCTTGCCGTCGCCCATGGCACCGATATTTTTGACTTCAAGGATCACGTTGCCTGCCGGCGCTTCGATTCGGGATGATTCCGATTCCGGGATTCGGCCGATCATGAGTCGAGCCAGGTCCTGCACGTTCGTCTCCTGTTTCTTCAGGGTGGCGATCGCTTCGCCCTGTCTCAGGACCGTGATGCGATCGGCAACGTCCATGACTTCCTCTAACTTATGGGTGACAAAAGCGATCCCTCGGCCGATGGAAACGATCCTTCGCAAGTATTCAAACAGCCTGCCGGTTTCCTGCGGGGTGAGGAGCGCCGTGGGTTCATCCAGAACGAGCATTCGGACGCCTCGATAAAGGGTCTTAAGGATCTCCACCCGCTGCTGCTCCCCGACCGAGAGTTGCCACACCGGCGTTCTCGGATCCACCTCCAAGCCGATGGTCAGGGAGAATTTCCGGACCCTGCTCTCCTGCTCGGATCTGGAGTAAAAAAAATCGAGGTCCTTGGATCCCATGACGATGTTTTCAGCCACGGTAATGCTTTTGACGAGCCTCAATTCCTGGTGAACCATGCCGATGCCGAGGCGCAGGGCTTCCCTGGGAGATGAAATGTCCACCGGTTCACCATGGACACGAATCTCTCCGTTGTCCGGCCTGTAGAGTCCGGCCAGGATTTTCATCAAGGTGCTCTTGCCGGCGCCGTTTTCGCCCAGGAGAGCGTGGATCTCGCCCGCGGCGCATGTGAAGTTCACATGATGATTGGCAAGGACCCCTGGAAAACGCTTGGTGATGGAGGTCATTTCCACCAAAGGCCGGGGCCTCTTCTCTGGGCCTTTCGAATCCATGAACCTATCCTTCCCTTTCATAGGGGACCGTCAAAGACGCAGGGACAACGGATAGACCCTTTTGCTTTGCTCTCTTCATGTAGCTCAAGGTGAGAATGATGATCGTGAAAGCATACGGGAGCATTCTCAGGAAATAGGACGGAACCCCCACACCAAGGGCTTGAAGCCGGGTTGCGAGGGCGTCCACCCCGCCGAAGAGGAATGCACCGGCGATAGCCAGGCGCGGATCCCAGGATGCGAAAATGACCAGGGCGATGGCGATCCACCCCCGTCCCGCGATCATGTTCTCCGTCCAGAAGGGCGTGTAAACGAGGGACACGTAGGCCCCGCCGAGCCCGCTCAGGGCTCCGCCGACAAAGATGGCGGCGTAACGGATGAAGAAGACGTTGACACCGGCCATGTCGGCAGCACCCGGATTCTCACCAACAGCTCTCAGGCTGAGCCCGGTCCGCGTGTGGAAAAGAAAGAGAAAGGCCAACACGGCCAGGAGAATACCCAAGTAGACGAGAGGGCTTTGCTGAAAAAAAGCCGGGCCCAGAAAGGGCATATCGGAGAGATAGGGAAGGGATATTTTCTGAAAAGCTGCGGGGGCCGGTTTGCCGATCAGGGATTGGCCGAGGTACCCGGTTGACCCGAGGCCGAAAATCGTCAGCCCGAGGCCGCTCACGATTTGGTTTGCCCGCAGGGTGACACACAGAAAGGCATGGATCAGGGAGAGAAGGCCGGCGCCGAACAGAGCGCACGTCAAACCCAGGTAGGAATTTCCGGTCATGACGGCAACGGCGAAGCCGGTCAGGGCTCCCACGGTCATCATGCCTTCGACGCCAAGGTTGAGGACCCCGCTTCTTTCCGTCATGATCTCCCCAACCGTCGCGTAGAGGAGCGGCGTCGCGGAGGCAATGCTGCCGGCAATGAGCATCTCAAGCACGAGCAAGCCCTCTTTTCTCCCGCAGGATGCGCAGTCGGTACCTCGTGAAAAATTCACTTCCCAGGACAAAAAAGAGGATGGTGGCCTGGAGCATGTAGACGATCCCGGCGGGCAAGCCTTCAGCCTGCATCATGAATCCGCCCACGAGGAGCCCACCGAGAAACAGGGACATGATGCCTACTCCGAGGGGGTTCTGGCGTGCAAGCCACGCAACGATGATCCCTGAGTATCCGTAGCCGGGCGATATGCCTGGCTGCAACCTGTGGCAGATCCCGGAGACCTCAGCCATCCCGGCAATGCCGGCAAAAGAGGCACTCAGCATCATGACGAGGATCAGGTTTCGGGCAATAGGGATGCCCGCATATTCCGCAGCGGTCGGGTTGCCGCCGATCACCTTGATTTCAAACCCCCACCGGGTATTGCGCAGAATGATTACCACGAGAATGAGGGCCAAGACGGCAAAAAGAAGACCGAGGTGAATCCGGGTCGTGCCCCAAACAGGCAAGGTTGCGCTCGGGCCAAAGGGGACTGACAAGGGGAAACCGTGTTTGGGGTTTCTCCAAGGGCCGTAGATGAGATAATCCACCCACAGCATTCCGATGTAGTTCAGCATCAGGGTCGTGATGACCTCGTTCACACGCCACAGCACCAGGGGAAGAACGCCGATCAGCCCCCAGAGAGCGCCGGCGAGCATCCCGGCCAGGGTCATGGCAGGAATGGTGATGTAGGCAGGGGAATGGGGGAATACGAACAGGCCGACCCCTGTGGCAGCAAAAGTTCCCATGTAGAATTGGCCTTCGGCACCGATGTTCCACAGTCCGATTTTGCCCGCAAACCCCACGGCCAGGCCGCAAAGCATCAAAGGGATGGTCTTGACGATGGTTTCGGCTAATCCGTACTCTGTGAAAAAAGCACCCCTGAACATCTCATAGTAGACCCTCAGGCCGTCGAAATGGAGCATCTTGAGGAAGAAGAGTCCGGTGATGAGGGCGAAGAGGATGGATAGAGGGGTGAGAAACAGCCTGGTGACTGGTGAAACGACGGAAGTCTTCTCAATTTTGACACGGAACGCCAAACCTCGACCCCCCTCGTGGTGACGGTTTCAAAATGCGC